>PWPN01000251.1 GCA_003557125.1 Phycisphaerae bacterium
CGCAACACGGAGGTGACCGAGTTCCGCCATGCAGAAGGCCAGGTTCGCCGCGGTCACGGAACGCCCTTCGCCGCTTTGCGTCGATGCGATCGCGTGGATGTTCGAACGGCGTCCCTTGCGTGCGGTCAGAAGACGCGTACGAACGGAACGATACTTCTCGGCCGTCGCGCTGCCGGGCTGATGGCACGCAACGACGTGCCCGTCGATCTGTTCGGGTCCGATCGCAGCGCGCGTCGTCTCGACGGTCTCCATGGCAGGTGGGGTTGCGATCCACTCGGTACCGAGACTCGGCGCCTCCTGGAGATTTTCAGAGCCGCCCGGCGCGCTGTCCGTCTGCGGCTCGACAGTCGCTTCAGAGGCGGGCGCCGTTTGCGCACGATGCGCCGCGCGCTGCCTCTGAGCCCGTTTCATTGCCGATGCGATTCGTCCCATGGATCATTCCGCCTTCTGCCACAGCCGCACGGTCAGGTACTCAACCGTTCCATGACCCACCGCATGGGATGGGCGTACCCCAGAACGTGTTCGTACCATTCCGGATCGTTCAGGCTCATCAAAAATACCGTCCCCGCCGCCACGATGAACATGCCCTGGGCGCAGGCCACCGTCGGCCACAACCAGCGGCGCGACCGCCGTCGGCTTTGCCCGAACGAGACGATCTCGCCGATCTCTTCGAGAATGGGCACGCCGAGTGCAAGGCCGGCCTGCGCGGGATTGCGTATCGAGCGATCGAACACCTCGGCCAGGAACACCAGCGCGACACCCAGCGCGATACCCGTGCCCACAGCCAGCATGAAAATGGCCGGGACCGTCGGTGCGATCGGCTGACGAGGCCTGCGCGGCGGTTCGACCACGGCGAAGCTGATACCGTGATTCTGCTTTTCGGCCGCCAGGATACGACCGACTTCGTCCATGTGCCGCTTCCACGTCCGATACTCGGCCTTGGCTGTGTCGAGTTCGTGGTGGACAAGCAGGTATTGCTGGCGCCGATCGAACTGGCCGCTCTTGTGCATTTCGAACTGCCCGAGCCGCCCCTCCTGACGCGCCAGGTCCTCCTCGATCAGTTCGAGCCGCTCCTGGAGGACCGCGATCTCATTGAGAACCCGCTTCTTTTCAAGCTGGTGGGTTCTTTCGCCGACCTCGGCCGTCCGATCCGAGCGAGCCGAGGCCTCTTCGGGCACCGTGACCGGTTCGCGATCGAATTCCTCTTCAAGCCGTTCGAGCTTTGCGCGAAGCGCGACGACGTGCGGATGATGGTCGGTCATCTGCCGCAGCGCCTGCGCGTCGGCGATCTCCGTCTGAACCCGATCGATCTGCTCCTTGATCCGCTGACGCCTGCGATTCGGCACCTGCCGGCCCTGCGCTGTCGCGTTCGGGTCGGACGGGTCGGGCGAACCGCCGCCCTCGAGCGTCGCGAGGTATTCCTGTAAGCCGCGCAGCTGGCGTTCAGCCTCCGCACGACCGAGCATCAGATTCTCGATGGCCGATTCCTGCGTCATGATGCGTTGGCTGAGCAGATCGGGATCGGACGGATTGACGCCGGGATGTTCGTCGGACATTCTGAGCAGCTGCGTCTCCAATGCGGCTGCCCGCTCCCTGGCTTGCTCGACTTCGTTGGCGAAGAAACCATGCGACTTGGTCAGGATATCGTCCAGCCGCGCCCCCATCCGCGCAATGTAATTCTCCGTCAACTGGTTGACGAGTTGCAGGCCGAGCTCCGGCTCATGACCTCGGTAGCTTACCTGGATAAGGTCGAGGTGCGCGCTCCGCTCGATCTCGCCGACCCGGAGGCAGTCAGCCAACTCGTTGAGCAACCGCTGGCGCTGCGCACGGCCCGAGGCGGTAAGCTTTCCTTCCGCATTACGCGGCAGATCGTCCGTCAAACCGAGCTTGTCGGCCGCCTCGCCGAGCGCGTAATACCCCATGACGTCGATCACGAGCGAACGGCGCAATGTTTCGAACGAATAGGGCGAATTGCTGTGGACCAGGTTGCTGATGGCCACATCGTTGCGCCGCTCGAAAATGGTATTCACACCGTACGTGCGCGGCAGCACCAGGCCGACAACAAGCGTTCCCAGCATGCCGGCAAGAAGCGGGATCACGAAAAGCCACCGTCGGCGGCTCAGGATCGCGATCACACGCCCCAGCATCCGCTGCAGGTCGCTCGTCGGAGCTGGATCCTGCAGCGCGCCGAGTTGATGTGCCAGCATGGCAGACAATGGTTGCGTGCTCATGGATCTTCCTTGACCTCTCGAACCTCGCGAACCTTTCCCAGCGACGCCCCTTACCCTCCAAGCAACGCGCCGACTACCGCACCCTTACCGGAACCGCGGTTTTTGCTGGGGTACCGATATCCGTATCGACCGTACTTCCAGCGGTCCGGCGCGTCCTTGACGTCCACGGCATAATCGTACGCCTGCATGATCGGCTGGAACGGGTACAGCAGCTCGCGGACGCGCAGCCCGACCCAGCCGAGAGGCGTCGGCGGAACGTAGACGATGTCGCCCTCTTTCAGAAGGAAGTTGTCCTGAAGATTGCCGGACTGCATGATGTCGTCGACATTGACGACGACTTCGCTGCGTTCATCCTCAGCCGCACTGGGGCGGATGACCTTCACTTGCGAGCCCCATGCCAGGAACGTCGGCCCCGTCTCGGCCAGAACGTCCAAGACCGTATCCCGCCCCGTAAACGGCAACGCCCCGCCCGCATGGACCTGCCCGAAGACGTAAACCTTCTTGCTCATGTAGGCAGCCACCTGCACGTTGACCTTCGGGTCCACGTAATAGCGCGACAGCATCTCTTCGAGTCGAGCGGCCAATTCGCGCGGCGTCAGGCCCGCTGCCTTGACCTCACCGAGCAGCCGGAGCGAGATTTTGCCGTCGCTGCGGATCTGCTGCACTTCCCCATCCACCTCCGGGGCGGTGGGCGAGCTGACCTCCACGACGTCCGGCGGCTCGAGACGGTACTCCACTGCCGCCACGTCGTCGCGATGGGCCTGAACGAAGTTCTTCAGGTCCGCATACTTTTTTTCGTCGGAACAGCCGACCACGCCGGCCGTGCAGACGACGAGTCCGAGCAACCCTCTGGCTATGCCTGTGTTCAATCGCATCGCAAACCACCTGAATCGATGGGGCTCCGTCACATACGCGGGCGAACAGGACGGCCGCGCAGGACGAGCCGCGAGGCTTTTTCGTGTGTGAGTCATCGGTTCGATAATGACCGCGTTCAACTTAGTTTGTCGATTTTTTTTTCGGGCGTGGGTGCGTACCTCAAGGACATGAACATCGGGTCCGATAGTACCGCTTGAACCCGATAAGGCGGGCGCGGTCCGATAACGTGTTCATGCGCTGCGCAAGGGTATGACAGGATCAGGCAGGAGCCTTGACATGTATTGCGAGCATTTTGGTTTCAAGAGACCGCCGTTCAACAATACGCCGGATCCCGCCTTCTATTGCAGAACGCCGGACCACGAAGAAGCGCTCGCGACGCTCGAATACGCGACCTTCGAGCGTAAGGGCTTCGTGCTGCTCACCGGGGAAATCGGGGCGGGCAAGACGCTGATCAGCCGGCTCTTTTTACAGAAGATCGAGTCCCAGGCGGCTGTGGCCGTCGTCCATCACACGCACCTGACCGGACGGCAACTGCTGGCAGCCATCTGCCGCGAGTACGAGCTGGACGTCCCCCCCGACGCGGACAACCTTCAGCTCGCCGACCGGCTCGAAACCTTTCTGCTCGAGCAGTTCGCACGGAATCGTTATGCCATCGTCCTGCTCGACGAGGCGCAGAATCTGTCCGACGAAGCCTTCGAGGAGCTGCGGATGC
>PWPN01000035.1 GCA_003557125.1 Phycisphaerae bacterium
CGGGCCATGACCTACCTTCGTGAAAACGAGATGATCGACTGCCTCGAGCTGCTCCACTTCCACCTCGGCAGCCAGATCACCAACATCCGCTCGATCCGCGACGCGCTCGGCGAGGCCTGTCGGCTCTACACAGAGCTTTACAAGTTCGGGGCACCGCTGAAATTCTTCGATGTCGGAGGCGGGCTGGCGGTCGACTACGACGGGTCGCAGACGAACTTCGCAAGCAGCGCGAACTATTCGCTCCAGGAATACGCCAACGACATCGTCGCCGCCATCTTCGACGCCTGCGAGGCGGCCGAGGTCCCCCACCCGGTCATCGTCTCGGAGTCGGGGCGTGCCATCGCCGCCCATCATGCGGTCCTGGTCTTTGACGTGCTGAGCACGAACGCATTTACCGACGTCAAGGTGCCCGAAAAGATCGACGAGGACAAGCCCGACCCGCTCTACAACCTCTTCGAGGTGCACCAGAACATCACCCGCAAGAACTTTCAGGAAAGCTACCACGACGCATTGCACTACCGCGACGACTGCATGAGCCTCTTCCGGCACGGGTACCTTTCGCTGGAGGACCGCAGCCTGGCTGACACGATCTTCTATGCGTGTGCCCAGAAGATCCTCCGCATCGTCCGCGAGCTCGAATACGTCCCCGAGGACCTCGAAGGGCTCGAACGCGCGCTGGCCGACACGTATTATTGCAACTTTTCCTGTTTCCAGTCGCTACCCGATTTCTGGGCGGTCCAGCAGTTGTTCCCCATCATGCCGATCCACCGGCTCAACGATGAGCCGACGCGGCGAGGCGTCCTGGCCGACATCACCTGCGACTCGGACGGAAAGATCGACCGATTCATCGATCTGCGGGACGTCAAGGACGTGCTCGAGCTGCACCCGGTCAACGAGGACGACTACCTTCTGGGGGTGTTCCTCACGGGCGCCTACCAGGAGATCCTCGGCGACATGCACAATCTGTTCGGTGACACGAACGCGGTCCATGTCAGCCTCGGCGAAAATGGCGACTACCGCATCGATCACGTCGTGAAAGGCGACACCGTCCAGGAAGTGCTGCGCTACCTCCAGTACTCGCCGGGCAACCTGACCCACAAGCTGCGCCAGTCCGTCGAGCAGGCGGTCCGTACCGGCACGATCTCACTCGAGGAGGCAGGCTTTTTCATCGAACGCTACGAACGGGACATGGAAGGGTACACCTACCTCGAACGGTAAGCCTGCCGGATGAGTGAGGCACACGCAGGCACTCTTGAGGGAACGGGAGGCCATGGCTCGGAACACCCGCAAGCGAATGAAACGTCTCATCCTGGCAGCGGGAGCGGTCGCCGTCCTCACGGCCGGTGGGTTCGTAACCGCCGACCGGATCCATCGGCAGTCGCTTGTCAGTGCGAGCCTTCGCGATGACCCGGACGCGCAGATCGAGGCGATGATCGAACTGCTGAAAATGGGAGATGCACGGGCAGCGGAGGTGTCAGGCGCGATCCTCGCCGAAGGCACGGAGCGCCGACTGCTTTCCGAGGCAGCCTACGTCGTGGCCCGCAGCGGGGACCGGCAGCGCGTTCCGCTCATTCTCGCGCGGGCCGACGAGGGGCCCGACGATCCCACACGCGCCCGATTGATGCTGCACGCGGGTCGCCTGGCCGGCGATGACCCGGTGCTGGCAGCACGTTTCCGATCCGACCTCGAATCGCCGGGCGAGCCCTGGCGAAGGGTTGGAGCGGCCGTCGCCCTGCTGGAGATGGGCTATCCGGAAGGCGGCCCAGCCCTCGTGGCGATCATCGGCGACCCGGACCATGCCGGGCACGCGATGGCCTACGCGGAACTCGCCCGGGTCGGCGGGATGATGACCGAAGCGGTAGGCTGGCCGATCACCTGGCCGGAAACGGTCGCCGAGACGGATTCGGATTTCTGGGAAAAGCTGGTGCCCTTCTGGGAGTCGGCCGGCACATCGAGGCTTCTTAACGACGTGCTCGCCCAACGCTACGGTGCGGACCCGCGCTGGCGCCAGCTGCGCCGGCTTCTCCATGCCCGCAACAAGGTCGCCCGCTGGTTCGAGTAGCATCGCACCGTTCGCGCATTCACCCGATAACTCGACCTGCCCTATGACTCCGCGGTTCAGTGCGAGCGTTTCCAAGGCCGTCGGACGCGCCGCAACACGAATCCACATAGAAGCATATGCGATTATAAGGTACATCATGACGCCTTGCTTACGGCCCATGCGAACGTTACGTCATTGCCCACGGGTTATCCACATCGCGGCCCGTTCGATCGTGGATAAGTTTTGTATTTGGGCGCAACCTTCGATGTTATCGAAAGCTGGGGAGTGGATGACGCCCGGGCGTGCGTTTTCAGGCTCGTTTTCGTATTGAATTACTCAAGAAGTCCCTGTAATGTGTGGCCGCCGTGGCAGGAGGGCGCGGGCACTTCCTGAACCATATCAGGTCAGTGTTCAGCGAGTGGACTCGACAGTGCGACCCCCCGCCGGACAGGGCCATCGGCTTAGCGTCGTCCGTTGTACTTTCGTCTGGTTTCTACATCCGCAGCCGTGATCAGCCTTTCACGCCGCCGCGCGAAAAGGAGCGCCCCGTGTACGTCCCCAACCAAGACGAGCTGACATTGGTTCTCAAGAAGATCGAAGAACGCGTGGGCCCTTCGAAATTCCGCGTGTGGTTCAAGAACGCCACGCACTTGACGATGGTCGAGGGGAACCTGAAAGTCAGCACGCCGAACGCCTTCATCTGCGGGTGGATCGAGCGGCACTTCGCCGACACGATCGCGGATGCGGTGCGTTCCGTCACCGGGCGTGAGCACCACGTCACCTTCGTGGTCGACGGCGGGCTTCTCAAGGGCTTGAAGAAGAGGCAACTGAACTCGCAGGCGGACGATGTCGCGCGCCAGCCGGAGCGCCTCGCCCGACGGCATCGCCAAGTGACCGAAAAGCCCCCGCGAACCTTGCGGGGCCGATTCGACGACCTCGTGGAAGGTTCGTCGAACGCGCTGGCCCTGTCGGCGGTGCGACGCGTCGCCGCCGGGGAGCGCGTCGAGTACAGCCCCATCTTCGTGCACGGCGGATCGGGCCTCGGCAAAACGCACCTGCTCCAGGCACTGGCCAACGAGCTGGCGGAAAAACACCCGCACCGCCGATGCCGGTACGTCACGGGCGACGAGTTCACCAACGAATTCATCCTCGGAATCCGCTCGAACAAGACGGACCAGTTCCGGAAGCGCTACCGCCACCTCGACGTGCTCATCATCGACGACATCCACTTCCTGGCCAACAAACGGGCCACGCAGGAAGAGTTCCTCCATACGTTCAACGCGATCGACGGGCAGAATCGCACGATCGTCTGCGCGTCGGATACGCATCCCAAGCTCATCGGGCAGTTCAGCGAACAGCTCTCGAACCGCTTCATGGCCGGCATGGTCGTGAAAATCGAAACGCCCGATTACGCGATGCGCTGCGAGATTCTCCGCGCACGGGCCGCACGCCTGACCGGACAGCGCATTCCCGACGACGTCATCGCCTATATCGGCGCGCAGGTGACATCGAACATCCGCGAACTCGAAGGGGCCCTGCTCAAGCTGGTCATGTTCGGCACCGTCGCCCGTCAGCCGATCACGCTGGCACTGGCACGGCGAGCATTGGCCGACCACATGCAACGCGCACGGCGAGCGCTGGGCCTCGACGAGATCGACCAGACCGTCGCGTCGTACTTCGGGCTCACGCCGGCCGATCTGCACACCTCGCGCAAAACACGGACGATCGCACTGGCGCGCGGCGTAGCCATGTATCTGGGCCGAAAGCATACGGACCTGAGCTTCCCCGAGATCGGGCGGGCGATGGGCGACAAAAACCATTCCACGGTCATCCTGGCCAACCGGCGGATCACCAAAATGCTCTCCGAGAACCGCACGGTGAATCGCCAGACGGCTGCAGGCCAGACCGAGGAACCGCTGAGAGAGATCATCGCCAAAATCGAGCAGCAGCTCGGCCTGGCGACCGCCCAGGTCGACGCGATCGACGCACCCGCCAGGTCGTGCCAACTCGAACAGGTGCTCATGCGCCCGGAAGATAAGCCGGCCGGAGAAACCGTCGACCTGCACGGCACGACTCACAAGGCTGTGGCACACGCCTAGCCCGCGGCACCGCGAGCCGGTGCATGTGGAAATAGGTTCTTATAAACATCATTGAGCACAACAGGGCGCCGCGCTTGCCCTGCGCGCCAAAAATGTTAGCCTTTAAGCAGGGAGGTGTGCGAAGCATCGGCCGCAAGACGTACCGACTGTCCAAGGAGACGTTATGAGTGCATGGGTTACTGCCCGCAAGTGGGGCCGACTCGGGTCGGCCTTAGCGATCGCGTTGTGTTTGAATCTGACGAATGAAGCGGACGCGAGTTCGGATCACCCGCTCGCACAGCCGATGGGACGGATGGACGATCCGCGCAACCTTCGCACGGGATTCCGAATCCCCGACGAGGGCTACTGCGACCAGCCCTACATCGTGGTCACTCCGGACGGCAACTGGCTCTGCGTGATGACCACGGGCGAGGGGGTTGAAGGCGAACTCGGCCAGCATGTCGTCGCGACGATCAGTAAGGACCAGGGCCGAACATGGTCGGAGCTCATCGACATCGAGCCAGCCGACGGGCCGGAAGCTTCCTGGGCAGTGCCGCTGCTCACGTCCTTCGGGCGCGTGTACGCCTTCTATTGCTACAACGGGGACCGCATCAGCAGCGTGCGCGGTCAGGAAAACATCCGGGCTGACATGCTCGGCTGGTACTGTTACCGGTACAGCGACGACTACGGCCGAACCTGGTCGGAAGAACGCTATCGTCTGCCCATGCGGATCACCGCGGCCGACAGAAACAACGACTGGAAGGGCGAGGTGCAGATCTTCTGGGGGATCGACAAGCCCAGCATCGTCAATTCCTCGGTCTATTTCGGGTTCACCAAGCTCGGGCAGTACATGCTCGACCTCGGCGAGGGGTGGTTCTATCATTCCGACAACATCCTCACCGAGCGCGACCCCGACAAGATACGCTGGGAAAAGTGGCCGGAAGGCGACCACGGTCTGCGGCACGACCAGTTCGGTTCGGTCCAGGAAGAGCACAACATCGTCCCGCTCAGCGACGGCTCTCTCTATTGCGTCTACCGAACGACGGCCGGCTACTCCATCCACGCTTATAGCCGTGACGGAACGCGAAGCTGGACCCGTCCGACCTACATGACGTACCGCTCGGACGTGGCGGTCTCGAGGAAGATCAAGAACCCGCGGGCCTGCCCCAAGCTCTTCAAGACAGCCAACGGCAAATACCTGTTCTGGTATCACAACCACAGTGGCACGACCTTCGATGGCCGCAACCCGGCCTGGATCCTCGGCGGCATCGAGCAGGACGGCTACATCCGCTGGTCCGAGCCGGAGATCCTCCTGTACGACCCGGTGATAGAAACGCGCTTCAGCTACCCCGACCTCATCGAACAGGACGGGCGCTACTGGGTCTCGGCGACCAATAAATACGTCGCCCGCGTTCACGAAATCGACCCCACCCTCCTGGAGGGGCTGTGGAATCAGTGGACGACGCGCGAGGCAGCCACGGACGGTCTCGTTGTATCCGTCGAGCCCGGCACGCCCCTGTCCACGCGACTGCAGATGCCGCGCTTCGAGAACCTGCAAACAGGGCAAGGCCTGACCATCGAGTTCTGGCTGAAGCTCGACGACCTGTCGGCCGATCAGGTCATCTTCGATGCACGCGACGACAACGGGAAAGGATTGGCGGTCACCACGACACCGACGGGTACCGTCCAACTCGAACTCAACGACGGGACCACCAGCACCCGATGGGACACGGATCCCCGCCGCGTTCGGCCGGGCAATCTCCACCACGTCGCGTTCGTGGTCGACCCGGGCCCGCGGATCATCACGGTCCTGGTCGACGGACGCATCTGCGACGGCGGGCCGGACCGCCAGCACGGCTGGGGGCGATTCCCCGAAACGCTCGGCGACATCAACGGGGCAGCCCTTGCCCGCGTGACGCCGTCTCTGAACGGCCAGGTGGCGGGTCTGCGCATCTACGACCGGTTTCTGCGCAACTCGGAGGTCATCGGCAACTACCAGAGCTTCGACGCCCTGCCGCCGCGCGTGCTGACCGACAAGCCCGAGTGGACCGACCACGTGATCGTTCAGCTGGATTCGCCCTTCGAAGAGCGCGTCATCCGTTACACGCTCGACGGGAGCGAGCCCACCGCCGAGTCCCCGCGCTTCACGAACGCCTTCGAGCTTCGTGAGGATACCGTCGTCAAGGCCCGCCAGTTCTGGGACGACGGTCGCCAGATGAGCGAGACAGCCACAGCTGTCTTTACGCGTACGCAGCCCCGGCCCGCGGTCGAGGTCAGCCAGGTCGCGCCCGGCGTGATCTGCCGTCATTTCGAGCAGCACGTCCAGAAAGTGCCCGACTTCGCGACGATGACGCCGGTGTGGACGCGGACCGTGGACGCGTTCGACCTGCCCGAAGACGTCCGCGACATTCATTTCGCTCTCGAATTTCAAGGTTATATCGAGGTGCCGCGCGACGGTGTGTACACGTTCCAGACCCAGTCCGACGACGGGACGCTGCTGTGGATCGGCGACACGCTCATCGTCGATAATGACGGCGTGCACTATACGGCTGTGGAGTCGGGCACGATCGCGCTGGCAGCCGGCCTCCACCCGATCCGCCTCGGCTACTTCCAGGAGCACAACCTCGTGGATCTGCTCGTCTCCTGGAAAGGCCCGAGCCTGGACTGGGAACCGATCCCGCCGGCAGCGCTCTTCCACGCGACCGACGAGCCGTAAGCCTCGGGTATCGATGCAGATTCAACACAAGCCCCCAGCCTCAAATGGCCGGGGGCTTTTTTTGTCGTCCTTGTCGTCCTTGCATTGGCCGCAGGCTCTGCGCCTCGGCGTGCGTTTTTTGATGGGACGCAGCAGGTCGGCCAGGTCAACGGATCAGCGGAGCGCATCGTCCCTGAGAAGCTCCAGCGGCGTGTTCGTCTGCCTCGGCGGGTTACGGCGGACATCCTCTTCGCATTTGTACTGCCTGCGAACCTTCGTAGCCCATCTGCCCCCGCCGCCTTGCGAACGGGCAACGGGGCGGGTCTAATGGATGCCCGGTTTACCGTGGCGCGGTAGCCGGCATCGGATGAGGGCGCTTCATTTTATTCAGGACGTCGGCCGACAGGCGGCGAGGACCGGGAAGGGTGCTTCGGGCGCCCGCGGTCGTGGTTGCGTAAGGAGAGGGATCGAATCATGCAACATCGTACCGGTTGGATCATCGTGGGAATCGTGGCGGGGCTCGCCTGGGCGCTGGCCAGCAGCACGAACCTCGCGCAGAGCCCGCCGCCTGCCCCCGCAAACGGGTCGATCGGCGTGGTGGACCTCGTACGGGTCTTCAACGAGTTCGAGCAGACCCGGGCGCTCAATGCCGAGCTCGACCGCCTCCGGATGCGCCTGAGCGATGAACAGCAGCAGCGGGAGGAGAAGCTGACGATCGAGCAGCAGACGCTCCAGGGGTTCTCTCCCGACAGTGCGGAATACCATCAACGGCGCCAAGCCTTTCAGCGCATGATGATCGAATACCAGACGTGGTTGGCCGTCGAGCGCGACGGGCTCAAGGACGAGCATTTCCGCTGGATCGAGCGCACCTATTCAGCCGTCATCCGCGGCATCGATGAAGTCGCGCAGCGCAAGGGGATCCAGGTCGTATTCACGCGCGAGGAGCTGGATACGTCGGTCGAGGATGCGACCGTCCTTCAGCAGCAGATCCTCAATCGCAAAGTGGTCTACTTCGACAAAACACTCGATCTGACCGACGACGTGCTGACAGTCATTAACGAAAGGTTCGCGTCCTCCGGGGGCGCCAGTGCGATCCGCATCAGGCCTTAGCCCGCGGTCATGCTTATTTTGCAGTCACCTGTTTCGGGTCACCTGAACAAGGGCAACAACGATGAGCACGAGCTTTACCCTGGCACAGGTCGCCGCCTGGGTCGATGGGACGGTTCGCGGTTCGGCCGACACGCGTATTGCGGGCGTGTCGGGGATCGAGGATGCGGGTCCCGACGAGATTACCTGGCTGGCGGATGCGAGTTATTTCCCTCGCTTGAGTAAGAGCCGTGCCGGGGCTGTGCTCGTGCCGTCCGACTGCGGCCCGACCCCGATGTCAGCCATCCTGTGCAAGCGACCTTCCGTGGCCGTGATCGCGGTCTTCGAGCGCTTCGCGCCGCCCGTGCCGTCGCCTCCGCCCGGCGTGCACCCGACCGCATGCGTCGCGGAATCGGCCCGGCTGGGCAAGGACGTCGCCGTCGGCCCGCACGTGGTCATCGGAGAACGGGCGATCATCGGCGAACGGACGATTCTGGATGCGAACGTCTTCGTAGGGGACGATACGACGATCGGGGCCGACTGTCGGCTGTGGCCGGGGGTCGTCGTCCGCGAACGTTGCGAGCTCGGCGATCGCGTGATCCTCCATGCGAATACGACGATCGGCGCGGACGGTTTCGGGTACGAATTCGTCGACGGCCGACACGTTAAAATCCCCCAGATCGGGACGGTCATAATTGAAGCGGACGTTGAAATCGGTTCCGGTTGTTCCGTCGACCGGGCCAAGTTCGGCGCGACGCGTATCGGAGCGGGCACCAAGATTGATAACCTCGTGCAGGTCGCACATAATGTGCGGATCGGCCCGGGATGCATCCTGATCTCGCAGTGCGGCATTGCAGGCAGCGCGCGACTGGGCCGCGGTGTCGTACTCGGCGGAAAGGTCGGAATCGGGGATCACGTGGAACTCGGGAATGGGGTCCAGGTGGCTGCATGCTCGTGTGTCTCCAAGAACTTTCCCGCGGGGACGCGGGCGGTGGGGCTGCCGGCGGTCGATCATGAAACATGGATCCGCGAGAGGTCCAAGATCCGACGACTGCCGCAGATGGCTGAACAACTCAAAGATCTGACCAGGCGAGTTGACCGACTTGAAAGCACAGCGGACCATTGAGCGGGCGGTCCAGATCGCCGGACGCGGGTTGTTCACCGGCGAGGACGCGACCTTGAGTTTCCTACCGGCACCGCCGGACGCGGGGATCGTATTCGTGCGCACGGATCAGCGTCCCCCGGTCCGCATCCCCGCGCGGGTCGAGCACGTGGCCAAACGACTGCGTCGGACCTCGATTCGCAACGGATCGATCCAGATCGAGACGATCGAGCATTGCATGGCCGCACTGGCGGGGCTGGGTATCGACAACGTCGAGGTCGAGCTGACCGGCAATGAAGTGCCTAGCCTGGACGGGAGCTGCCTGCCGTTCGTCGAGCAGCTCAAAGAGGCCGGTGTCGTCGAGCAGGACCAACCGCGGCGCTCCTACTGCATCAGCCAGACGGTCCGGGTCGCGGAAGGGGCGAGCTACCTGATCGCGATGCCGGGCGATCCGGATGAAGACGTCCTCGAGATCGTCTACGACCTGAACTATGGGCCGGAGACGGGCATCGGTCAGCAGGTCCATAAGGTTCGGCTGACACCCGATACGTTCGAGGCGCAGATCGCGGGGGCCCGCACCTTCGTGTTGAAGATCGAGGCAGAGCACCTCCAGGCGGCCGGGCTCGGCGCACACCTGACGCCCCAGGACCTGCTCGTCTTCGACAAGGACGGCCCGATCGACAACACCCTGCGGTTCCCCGACGAGTGCGTCCGGCACAAGATCCAGGACCTCGTCGGCGATCTCTATCTGTTCGGCAAGTTCGTTTCGGGGCATATCTACGCGCGCCAGTCGGGCCATAACCTCAACCATGAGCTGGTCCGTCGGCTGCGCGAGCTGGAGACCGCCGAACTGGTCGCCGGCAGGCTCAAGGTCGCGCCGGTTTTCGATATTCGCGAGATTCAGCGGATCCTGCCGCACCGCTTTCCGTTCCTGATGGTGGATCGCGTCATCGAGATGGAGCCGGGCAAGCGCGCGGTGGGCGTGAAGAACGTGACGGTCAACGAGGAATTTTTCACGGGCCATTACCCCGGCCAGCCGATCATGCCGGGCGTTCTCATCATCGAGGCGATGGCCCAGCTCGGGGGCCTTCTGTTGTCGCGCGAGCTCGAGCATACCGGCAAGGTGGCCGTCCTGCTGAGTCTCGATAAGGTCAAATTCCGTCGGCCGGTGACTCCGGGCGACCAGCTCGTGCTCGAGGCCGAAGCGCGCCGCGTCAAGTCGCGCACGGGCCACGTAGCCTGCAAGGCCCGCGTCGGGGATGACCTCGTGGCCGAGGCCGACGTCAAGTTCATGATGGTCGACGCGGACCCTCTCTAAGGGCCTGGAGGGCGTCAGGGGGTGTCCGCACGAAGGCAATGGAGCTTGGGGTTAAGGAGCTTGGAGAACCGGACGGGCGCACGACGCATGCGCGTGATCGACACCCATTCGGCGCATCCTGGCAGAAAAAATATGTTGGATGGTGACCGGGCGTTTTCCTGGAATGAATGGAAAGAACCTGTTTGAGCGTGACGGCTGCCCGGTCAATCGTTTCTTGAAAACCGCCTCCCGTGGATGCTTTCCAGGGCAGGCCCAGTGGCTGAAGACTCCATGACTGAAAATCGAATCCATCCTACCGCGTGCGTCGACCCGAAGGCCCGGCTGGGCCCGGGCGTCACGGTCGGCGCCCACAGCACGATCGGCCCCGACGTCGAGCTCGGCGCCGCGTGCGTCGTACACAATAACGTCAGCATCCGCGGGCGGACCCGGTGCGGCCAGCGGAACGTGTTCTTTCCCTCCGCGGTGATCGGCGAGTCGCCCCAGGACCTCAAGTACCGCGGTGAGCCGACGGTCATCGAGATCGGCGACGACAACGCCTTCCGCGAGCAGGTCACCATTCATCCGGGCACCGAGGTCGGCGGCGGCGTCACGCGGATCGGATCGCACAACCGGATCCTCATCGGCGTGCATGTCGGCCACGATGTGCAGATCGGTGACGGATGCATCTTGTCCAACTACGTTCAACTGTCCGGGCACGTGAAGATCTGCGACCGGGTCACGATCAGCGGGATCGTGGGGATCCACCACTTCACGACGATCGGGACGCTCGCTTACATCGGGGGGATGAGCCGGGTCCGGGTGGACGTGCCTCCTTTCATGATCGTGGAAGGCTTTCCCTCGCGCGTACGCGGCTACAACGAAACCGGCATGCGGCGCTGGGGTTTCAGCGAAGAGCAGATCACCGCAGTTCGCGAGGCCTATCGCATGCTGTTCAGCCCGCGGGCCGAGTCCTCGGGCGTGCCTCTCATCGAACGGCTCGATCGGCTCGAGCAGAGAGGCGATCTCAACGGGCACGTACAGCATCTGTGCGAATCGCTCCGCCGGTCCCTGCGCGATGGAGTCTTCGGGCGCCAACTGGAAAGCCGGCGCCAGGATACCGACGAGGACCGGAAGGAGTTTTATCAGTCATCATCGCGCGACCGGGAGTCCACCTGATGAACGCGTCCGCCACACCGATTCCGGTGGCTGTCGTCGGTACGGGCCACATGGGACGTCATCACGTACGTATCTACAGCGAATTGGCCGGGGCTGAACTCGTGGGTGTCGTGGACCGCGACCTGTCCCGGGCCAAAAAGCTGGCCGAGCAGTTCGGTACGGACGCGTACGATTCGATCGAGCCGCTCCTGGGCCGGATCCGGGCCGCCAGCGTGGCCGTCCCGACTGTCGCCCACCTCGAGGTCGCCGGTCCGCTGCTCGAACGCTCCATCGCCGTGCTCATGGAAAAGCCGCTCGCGCCGGACTCGGCCACCTGCCGCAAGATGCTCGAAGTGGCCCATCGCCACGGAGCCGTGCTTCAGGTCGGGCATACCGAGCGCTTCAACCCGGTCGTGCGTGCGATGCATGAGATGAAGGTCGCTCCGCGTTTCATCGAGACGCACCGCATCAGCCCGTTCACCTTCCGCTCGGCCGACGTCGGGGTCGTCATGGACATGATGATTCACGACATCGATATCGTCCTGTCGCTGGTCAAGGCTGAGCCGGTGCGGATCGAGGCCGTCGGCGTCAACGTCCTGGGGCCGCACGCGGACATCGCCAATGCGCGCGTCACCTTCGACGGCGGCTGCGTGGCGAACCTGACAGCCTCGCGCCTCGCGCTGAAGACGGAACGGAAGATCCGCGTATTCAGCCCGGAAGCGTACCTCTCGCTCGATTACCAGAAGAAAGCGGGCGTCGCGGTCAAAAAGGCGGCCAATCTCGATCTGCTCAAGTTCGCGCGCGAGCACAATGCCGAAAACCTTTCCCAGTTGGCCGGCACGGATTTCAGTTCGCTGGTCAATGTCGAGGCGCTCCAGGTGGACGACCAGGAGCCCTTGCGGGTCGAGTTGGAGGCTTTCCTCGATTCGGTCGGCAACGGAACGCCGCCGGCCGTCAGTGCCGAGGACGGGGCCGCAGCCGTCGATCTGGCCGAGCGGATCACCCAGACGCTGCGGGAACACAACTGGTCGCTTGCCGACATTACGCCCCCCGGCCAATGAGTTCGAGGCCGGCGGGCAGCCGATATGGGGTGGTACGGGCAGTTGGTGGGGTGGTACGGGCAGTTGGTGGGGTGGTACGGGCATCTTGCCCGTCCGGTACGCATACACCGACGGGCGGGACGCCCGTACCACCCTTGAGCAGCGAGTCATAGCGCATGCAGCCGCGCGGGGATGGCCGATGACAGTACTTGGGTGACAGCAATTGGCGGTATACTCAGGTCATGACGGAAACCACTTTTCAGATCGGGCTCGTGCAGCAGGCTTGCGGGCAGGACCGCCAGGCGAACCTCGATCGCGCGATCGAAGGCATTCGCGAAGCTGCCTCCCGCGGCGCGCAGATCATCTGCCTGCAGGAGCTGTTCGCGTCGCCCTATTTCTGCAAGACTGTCTGCGATTCCCGGTTCGAATTGGCCGAGCCGATTCCCGGGCCGACGATCGAAGCTTTGCAGCCGGTGGCGCGCGATCTGGCCGTGGTGCTCATCGTACCGGTCTTCGAGCGACGGGCCCCCGGCGTGTACCACAATTCCGCAGCCGTCCTGGACGCCGACGGATCGCTGGCGGCCGTCTACCGCAAGATGCACATCCCCGACGATCCGCTCTACTTTGAGAAGTTCTATTTCACGCCCGGCAGTGCGGAAGGCCCGGCCGACGGTTTCGGCGCGATCGCCACGCGCTACGCGAAGGTCGGCGTGCTCATCTGCTGGGACCAGTGGTACCCCGAGGCGGCGCGGATCACCGCCCTATGCGGGGCCGAGGTGCTGTTCTACCCGACAGCCATTGGCTGGCACCCCGCTGAAAAGAAGGAACTCGGCGAGGAACAGGCCGACGGCGGGGAAACGATCCAGAAGAGCCATGCCATCGCCAACGGCCTCTATATCGCCGCAGCCAACCGCGTGGGCCACGAACCCGAACCGGGGACCGACGGCATCGAATTTTTCGGCCGTTCGTTCATCTGCGACCCCTTCGGCCGCATCCTCACCCGCGCGTCGTCCGACCGCCCCGAAGTGCTCGTCGCCGCCTGCGACCGCCGGCGCATCGAGCAGGTCCGCCGGAACTGGCCCTTTTTGCGCGATCGCCGGATCGACGCCTATGGGCCGCTCACCCGACGATGGATCGACCCGACGCCATGACAGATCTTGGCATTCCCAATCCCGCGATGCAGGTCGGGCCTTGCGTCATGCCCGCCGAGTGGGAGCCGCACGAGGCTACCTGGATCGCCTGGCCGCACCACGAACCCGATTGGCCGGGCAAACTCGAAGCGATCCACTGGGTCTACGCGCAGATCGTGCGCGTGCTGGCCGACTCCGAACGCGTCGAGATTCTGTGCCACAGCAACGACATCCGGGAGCTCGCGCGCAGCTGCCTCGACCGCACGGGCGTCGACTCGGCCGCATACCGGTTGCACCCGGTGCCGACGGATCGTGCATGGCTTCGCGATTCGGCTCCGACGGCTGTCCGCACGCAGCAAGGGCGCCGCGCGTGGGTCGCATGGCGATTCAACGCCTGGGCCAAGTACGACAACTATTCACGCGATACGACGGTGCCCGCACGCATCGCCGCGATCACGGGCCTGGAGCGCATCGACGCGCAACGACCCGACACGGGCGAACCGCTCGTCCTGGAGGGCGGCGCGCTGGAAACCGACGGGGAGGGCACGATCCTGACGACCGAGGAGTGCCTGCTGTCGGACGTGCAGGCCCGCAACCCCGGCCTCGGCCGTGCCGGTTACGAGCGCGCCTTAGCCCACTACCTCGGCACGCGCAAAGTGATCTGGCTGGGGTGCGGCTGCGTGGGCGACGATACGCACGGCCACATCGACGACGTGGCGCGTTTCACGGGCCCGGGGCGCGTGGTGCTGTCGTATGAGCCGGACGCATCCGACGCGAACCACGACGCCTGCCGGGACAACCTCGAACGGCTCCGGAACGCCACCGACGCAGTCGGCCGAAAGCTCGAGGTCGTCACGCTGCCCATGCCGCGACCGGTCTGCTTCGAGGGCGAGCAGTTGCCCGCCAGCTATGCCAATTTCTATATCGCCAACCGGGCGGTGCTCGTGCCGACCTTCGACGACCC
>PWPN01000230.1 GCA_003557125.1 Phycisphaerae bacterium
ACAATCCGGTTGGCTGAATGGGGGTAAGGGGGCCCTCTGCGCCGAACGCGCGCCGTCCACCCAACTCGGCAACGCCCGACCACAAAACCTGTGCAACCCTGCACCTCATGAAATATCCGGGTTAGCCCGCGCGGAGTTTCTATACGCGCGGTAAGTCCGGATGGACGCGCCGGGTGCCACTGGCGGCTTGCCCGCCAGTGCTTGTCCGCATATCAAGGGTGTATCAGTCCGAGTCGGCCACAAACCATCCGCCCGTGGTCGTGCTGCGTCTCAACCAGATGTGACGGCGATCCCGCCGGGCGAGTTCCATCGTCTGGCCGTCAATGGACAGAATGATGCGTCGATCGGGTGCCATCGGCAGGAAGCCGACCTCGAGTCGGAGTTGCTGCACATTGTGGGTTTCGATCTCGATACGGTTGTGGCGTGGAAATTG
Source organism: Phycisphaerae bacterium (assembly GCA_003557125.1). Classification (GTDB taxonomy): domain Bacteria; phylum Planctomycetota; class Phycisphaerae; order UBA1845; family PWPN01; genus PWPN01. The sequence continues at coordinate 434 of PWPN01000230.1, forward strand.
CCCGAAACACGTCGCCAGCTCACCTTGCGCGCTCTGCTCGATGATCCGCAACCATCCCGGCTGCTCCTCATCGGGCTCCGGGTCCTGCACATACAATCGCACGGTGTACGGAGGCCGAGGATCGTATGTGGATTCCGGCAAGGCAGGCTGCGTGGCCGGCTGAGTCTCGGCAATTTCAGAAGGCTCCGTAGCCGGCGCCGTTTCAGGCGCAGTCGCCGGGGCAGTGGCAGGTGCAGTGTCGGTCGGCTGCGAGGCTGGTTGCGTCTCAGGGGTCTCCGGCTGCGTGTCGGGTACTGTCGTGTCTGTGGGTGGGGGCGACGTCGGGCGGCAGTCGCAGGCCAGGCTGTTCAGGATGCACATGAGCCCCAGCAGCGTCCCCACCGCTGCAAGTCTCGTTCGCGCCTTATGCCTCAATGAGCCATGCCATGAACAATCCATGGATTTGTCATCCCCTGTGGGCCGTGCTGCATAATGACCTCGGCAGCCGGTGTGTTACGGGGCTGCCTGTCTTTCGTGCATCATACCACCTATCCTTTTGAACGCACGGAAACGCCCCAGGTTGCGGTTTGACGTGCCAACCGGGTCCGTTTGCGATAGGATGCCCCGTTTACGGTCGTGTTTTGGAGATTTCGACCGAGGCACACGATCTCGGCACGATTGGCGAGGCGTCGCTGCGGCGCCGAACACGGACACCAGGGGCTCAAAAAGGGGGTTTTCCACAATGAGCGGGCAGCAGACCCTGCACGCCACTACAATTCTGGCTGTCCGCCGCAACGGGCAGGTCGCTTTGGGCGGGGATGGCCAGGTGACGCTGGGGCAGACAGCCGTCAAGCATGACACGAATAAAATTCGACGGCTCAGCGGCGGCAAGGTGCTCGTCGGTTTTGCCGGAAGCGCAACCGACGCCTTCGCCCTGCTCGAGCGGTTCGAAGCCAAGCTCGACGCGCTCAAGGCCGACATCCGCCGCGCAGCCATCGAACTGGCCAAGGACTGGCGTACGGACCGGGTCCTCCGTCGGCTCGAATCGCTGCTGGCTGCCGTCGACAAGGAGACCTCGCTGATCATCAGCGGCAGCGGGGACGTCATCGAACCCAGCGACGGAATCGTCGGGATCGGTTCGGGCGGCGCGTATGCGGCCGCAGCCGCACGGGCATTGCTGCGGCACTCTTCGCTGTCGGCAGCCGACGTCGTACGTGAATCCTTGAAAATTACTTCGGAAATCTGCATCTATACGAACGACCACCTGACGATCGAAACGCTTTCGTAGCATGGGTCGTTCAGCCATCCTGCGAGGCGACAGAGACTTCATGATCAAAGATCTTACACCTGTAAAAATCGTTGCGGAACTCGATAAGTACATCATCGGCCAGCACGATGCGAAGCGGGCCGTCGCCGTAGCCGTGCGCAATCGCTGGCGGCGTCAGCAGTTGCCCGAAGAGCTTCGCGCCGAAGTCGGCCCCAAGAACATCCTGATGGCCGGCCCCACCGGCGTCGGCAAGACCGAGATCGCCCGCCGGCTCGCCAGGCTCGTCAACGCCCCCTTCGTCAAGGTCGAAGCGAGCAAATACACCGAGGTCGGCTACCACGGCCGGGACGTCGAATCCATGATCCGAGACCTGCTCGACCTTGCGATCCACATGGTCCGCGACGAGCAGACCGAGGTCGTACGCCAGGAGGCCGAACGCCTCACGGAGGAAAAGCTTCTCGACGCCCTGCTGCCCGGAGGCAGCCCCGTCACGACGAAGCTCGACAGTGAAGAAGCCCAGCAACGCCAGCGAACGCGCGAAAAATTCCGCATCCGGTTACGCGACGGCGAATTCGACGACCGCGACGTCGAGGTCATCGCCGAGGAGAAGGCGGTCCCCGTCGGCATGATGGCGATGGGCGGCTTCGATCAGATCGATCCGGAGATGCAGAACTTCCTTGAAAAGCTCATCCCCCAGCAGCAGAAGAGCCGCCGACTTCCGCTGCGCGAGGCCCGCAAGCTGCTCTTTCAGCAGACCTGCGACCAGCTCATCGACCGCGAGAAAGTCAAAGAGATGGCCATCCGGCGGACGGAGCAGACGGGAATCGTCTTCGTCGACGAGATCGACAAGATCGCCGGGCCCGACCGCGGCCACGGCCCGGACGTCTCCCGCCAGGGCGTGCAGCGCGACCTGCTGCCGATCGTCGAGGGCAGCACGGTAACGACTCGGCACGGCCAGGTCCGCACGGACCACATCCTGTTCATCGCAGCGGGCGCCTTCCACGCAAGCAAGCCGGCCGACCTCATGCCCGAGTTGCAGGGGCGCTTCCCCATCCGCGTCGAGCTCGACGACCTGACCAAAGACGACTTCGTGCGCATTCTCACGCAACCGCAGAACGCCCTCACCCGCCAGCAGGTCGCACTGATGGCCACCGAAGGCGTTCGACTCGAATTCGCGCCCGATTCGGTCGAAACGATGGCCGAGCTTGCCCACCAGGTCAATCGCAACACGCAGAACATCGGCGCACGTCGGCTCTATACCGTCATGGAAAAAGTGCTCGAGGAGATCGCATTCACAGCCCCGGAACGCAGAGGCGAATCCGTCACCATCGACGCCGACTATGTGCGCAGCCAGCTTGCCGAGATCTGCCAGAAAGAAGACGTCCAGCGGTTCATCCTGTGAGCAGGCATCGGCCCCGGTGCCGGCGATTCCCATGACGCACGTGCTATTTGACGATCGTCAGGATCTTTTTGAAGGTCTCGTTGGCCGCCTCGCCGAGCAGCTCGAAGGTCGCGCTTTCGGTCGTCGTGACGATCGCGCCGGCCTGTCGAATGCGTGCCAGTGACATGTCGCGATCGAACGGTCGGCGCGATCCGACCGCGTCCGCGCAAACGTAAGGGGTATACCCCAGACGCAGGAGGTCGAGCACCGTCTGCTGAACGCAGACATGCGTTTCGATCCCCACGACCAGGACGTTCGATCGCCCAAGTTCCCGCAGACTGTCCGTGATCCCTTCGACGCAGGCGCTGAAGCGGGTTTTTTCCACCGGCTTTCTATCGCCGAGCGCCTCCCGGAGCACGTCGCACAGCCGACCGAGCCCTTTCGGATACTGCTCGGCCGCCAGGATGGGCAGCTCGAAGACCTTGGCAGCCTCGATCATCCGGCGGGCCGACTCGACGACCGCATCCCCCTCGAAAATGGCCGGCAACAGCCTTTCCTGGACGTCCACGACCAGCAACACCGCATTTTCACACGTCAGACGGCTCAACTCCCGCATCGTGCCGAATCCTCCTGAAAGTGGATGAGAACCCGATTTTATGCGAAACCGTGTTGTTGACAATGCGAGAATTGACCGATACCATTGAAATGATGTTTTCAGCACAGGCCCAATTTGTTGCCCGACGCGATATCG
>PWPN01000041.1 GCA_003557125.1 Phycisphaerae bacterium
CAGCCACCTCGGCCGGGACGCTGTAAAGGTCGCCCTGCTTGGATAGCAGCGTCAGGGCTGCGAGCGCGTCGAGCAGGATCGTCATCCCCCGCACGTCGGCGCCGAGCTTGCCCGCCAATGCTTCAGCCGACCGCGGTTGCGCCTTCAAAACGGTGAACACGTCCCAGTCCGCGGCGGCCGCCAACACGCAACTCGGCTGATACGCGCGGGCGAGGTCGAGTACCGATTCCTGCGTCCAGCTCGAAGCCATGCGCGAACTCCTGTGTCAGGATGGATGGGCGACATCGGGTGACACTGCACTCAAGGGCGGTGTTCGTCAATCCACAAACCCCCGGGTGCCACTGGCGGCTTGTCCGCCAGTGCTCAGTAGCGGCCGCCCCCCGTGGCGGCCGTTCTTACGGCACAACCTACAGACCGCTTCCTCACGGTCGCGGCTCGGACGCCAACCGACGGGCGAGACGCCCGTACCACCCTTATTCCCTGCAAACCGGCGCATGGGTGCCACTGGCGACTTGTCCGCCAGTGCTCAGTAGCGGCCGCCCCCCGTGGCGGCCGTTCTTCCTGTACTATCCCCAGTGTTCACAGAGCAATGACGCCAACTGCCCCTCTCAGACGAGCGATTTCAGGTGGTCCAGGCTCGCGGCCGCCTGGTCGATCGTGCCGCACTCGACGCTCAGGCAGATCGGCCGATCGACCTTGCCGATGATGCGGATGACCTCTTTCCAGTCGATGACGCCCTCGCCGCAGGCACAGCCGACCGGCGTGCCCGTCACCTTGCCGCGCTCGGCCTCGCTCTGCTGGACGGTGATGTCCTTGGCATGCACGTGGACGAGGCGATTGCCCACATGGGCGAGCCATTTGTACGGGTCCTGACCGGCCAGGTACGCGTTGCCCGTATCGAAGTTGATCCCCATCATCGGCGATTTCACGAGATTGTAGATGCGGTCCATGCCTTCGGGCGTGCGCGTGTACTGCTGGTGCTGCTCGAGGCCGATGCGGATGTTCCGGTGCTCCGCACAGCGCAGGACCTTGGTCAGCGTGTACTTCATGAGGACATGGTCGGTCTCGGCGTCGGTCCCCTCGGCCTTGACGCCTTCGTCCGTGTTGACGATCGTCGTGCCGAGCTCAGCCGCATACCGCACGGCGAAGGTCAGATAGAGCACGCTGACGTCCGGCCGACCGAGCGGGCAGTGGGCGCTGATCGACGAACATTCGACCCCGTACCGCTCGCAGAGCGCGCGAACGTCGTACGGGTCGTCGAAGAGCGACTGCGTGTGGAAATACTGCGCCTCGCTCATAAGCTCGCGGCCCCAGTGGACCATCGGCTCGATGTAGCGGTACCCCATCCGGGCAGCCTTCTCGACACCGGCTGCAAACGGAAGATCGTGGTGCCGAACGAATTCCATGTTCAAACCGATTTGAATCTCGCCCATGCCAGACCCCTTTTGAGAAAAACCAGAGACGTCGTTGTCCAGCGTACGGCCCGCCCAGGCTGACCGTTGCACGATGCCAAAGCTGACCGTTGCACGATAATCGTCACGGACGGCTGCGCGTGCCGAGGACGCGCGTCACAAGCTCCAGGGCTCCCGGTACTCTTTGGTCAGCAGACGGGCCGCCTCGGGATCGCCGGGGATCGTAGCCTTCTCAGCGTCCCAACGCACGCTCCGCCCGAGGCGATACGAAATAAGCGCCAGGTAACCCGTAGCCGCGGCATGATAGCCGCTCTCGGCATCGGCGGCGGGCTGGGCGCGCGAGCGCATGCAGTCGAAAAAGTTCGCCTGGTGCCGGACCGTATCGTTGCCTTCCACACTTTCGGAGTAATAGGGCTCGCGCGTCGCGCGGGCTTCGTGATCGAACATCTCGAAACCCCTGCGGTTGATCTGAAGCACGCCCTCGGTCCCGACGAACTCGATGCCGTGGTCCATGCTGCCGAACCGCCGCCAGCCGTTCGTGTGGCACAGCGAGTAGTGCATCGTGTAGTCGCCGCAGTCGAAGACGGCTTCGAGCGTGTCGGGCGTATCGCGCGCGTCCTTGAGGACGTAGATCCCGCCGCTGGCCGCGGCCGAGCGGACCGTCGAACCCAGCGCCCAATGGACGACGTCGAACAGGTGCACGCCCCAGGCGTTGGTCATGCCGCTCGAATAGTCGAAGAAGAAATAGTATCCGAAGTGGAACCGGGCGGGATTGAAGGGCCTCTTCGGCGCCGGCCCGAGCCACATGTCGTAATCCACGCCCGGCGGCGGGTCGGCATCGGGCGGGTTGCCGAGATTGCCGCCCATCTGCTCGCGGCTCCAGGCATTGTAGGCGCGGGCCGCGGTCACCTGTCCGATCTCGCCGGCCTGGATCCGCGCGACCGCGTTCTGCCAGTGCGGCACGGAGCGCTGCTGCACGCCGATCTGGACGATGCGCTTCGTTTCTTTCGCGACGTCGGCGATGAGGCGGCACTCGTGGATCGTGTGGCCCGAGGGTTTTTCGAGAAAAACGTCCTTGCCCGCCCGCATCGCCGCAATGGCCGGGATCGCATGCCAGTGGCAGCACGTCGTGACGAAAACCGCATCGACGTCGGGCATGTCGATGACGTGTCGGAAGTCCTTGGTGCGCTTCGGCTTGTGGCCGAGATTTTCAGCCGCAGCCGAGGCGCGGTCGAGCTGGCTGTCGTCCACGTCGCAGATGGCCACGACCTCGACGTCGTCGCGGCGGCGCAACGTGTTGATCTTCGAGACGCCTCGCCCGCCCGTGCCGATCACGCCGATCCGGATGCGTTCGTTCGCTCCCAGCGCGCCGAACGTCGGGCGCACGGCTGCCAACGCGGCCGCCGAGAGCGTGGACGTCATGAACCTGCGACGGGTACAACCGGGGGCTGCCATGGGAAATCCTCCCAACAAAAAGAGGGGGTGCAAAAAATTGCGGCTGTTTCATAACAGCCTAAATGTTCTCCGGCAGCAGGTCAACGAGCCGCCCGTCGGCTAATGATCGCGGCCCGGTAGAGTCGTGCGATCTGCTCGGCCGACAGCGCCCGGTCGAAAAGGGCCACCTCGTCGATCCTGCCCTCGAAAGGGGCGAAGCCGTCGTTTCGGCCTCCCACGAAAATCTGCCCCAAAGCAGAGGGCGGGCTGATCACCTCGGCTGAATCTGAAAACTCGGCCTTCGTTTCACCGTTGAGATAGACCGTCACGGCGCGACCGTCGCGGACCAGGGCGACGTGGTTCCAGCTTTGCGTGGGGATGTCCGTATCCCCCACGAGCGTCGTTCGAGCTTCGTCGCCGTTATAAAACACGAGTCGGCCCTGACCGACGGCTGTGCCGCCGATGGCCAGATGATCGCCCGGTGCCCGCTGTGCCCCCTCCGGACCGCGCGAGAAGAGGTACCCCGTGACGGGCCGGGCATCGACGGGCAGGTAGTTTTTGAACCACATGACAGCTGTGTACGTCTCGCCCAGGTCTCGAACATGGGCCTTCATCCGCCCGCCCGCAAAATGCGGTGCGCGGTTGATCCGATGCACGTCCGCGTCGTCCCCGAAGGCAGGACCTTCGAGATAAAAGGCGATACCGGGCTCGTAGGTGCCAACGTGTCCGTATCCGCTCACGTCCGCAGCCGTCGGCCCATCGAACTCGTTGAGCCGCCAGTAGGCCAAGGGCTCGGCCGCATGCACCGCAGGCGGGTATCGGCCGAGAGGATAATCGTCGCACGTCAGCGCACGGCGAGGTCGCTCAGCCACCTCCTCGAGAAGCGTGACGATCGCCTCGGCGATCTTCGCCTCCGCCTCGACCTCGAGACAGGCCGACCGTGCCCGCCAGGTCGTGTAGC
>PWPN01000002.1 GCA_003557125.1 Phycisphaerae bacterium
AGCGATTTACCGATGCTGACGGCGGGGAGGCGGGCCGGTTCGGGGGGACGGCCCGCCTGAGCGTCGAGATCCCGCCATGGACGGTCACGCCAAGCCCGCGGGTGCTCGAGGTGTGTCTGCGTTTCGGGCTGCCGATGGTCATGGAGGGCCGACAGGTTTGCCGCGATCTGCGGATCGATCCGCGGCCCGGCACGATTACGCTGATCACCGGGCCGTCGGGTTCCGGCAAATCGATGCTGCTCGCTGAGATCGCCCGGCGGTTCCCGGCTGCACGGGAGGTGGGACGATTGCCTTTCCCGACCGACGTGTCCGTACTGGATGCGGTCGCGCCGACACGTGGCCTGGATGAGGCCCTTGCGATCCTGACTGCCTGCGGGCTGGGCGAGCCGATGCTGTGGGTGCGGGGGTTCCGGCAGCTTTCGGACGGCGAGCGGTTTCGCGCCCGCCTGGCCCGTGCGATTTCCCTGCAGCTTCGCGAACGGGCGACGGCCCCGCTTCTGGTCGACGAGTTCGGCGCGGTGCTCCACCGCCGACTCGCCCGGTCGATGGCATTCAACCTCCGCAAACTCGCCAGCCGGTGTTCGCTTGCGCTCGTGCTGGCAGCGGCCCAGGACGACGTGGTGGGCGAGCTGGCGCCGGACACCGTCATCCGTCTCGGGGAGGGCGACCCCGAAGTGACCCTCCATGACATGGAACGACGACGGCCGACTTCATCGCTGGCACGACGATTCCGGATCGCACGCGGCACACTGCGCGACTACGCGCTGTTTGCGCCGATGCATTATCGCAAGCGCGACAATCTGGGGTTCATCGACCGGGTCTTCGTTTTGCGTGAAGGCGCGCAGGGGCCGATCGCAGGCATCGTCGTCTATGGACGGCCCTCGCTCGAACTGACACTTCGTAACCTCGCGACGGGCAACCGTTTTCGCAAGGACCCCGGCCGACTCAACCGCGAGCTGCGCGTTCTCAAGCGGCTCGTCATCCATCCGGATTTGCGCGGCTGCGGCCTCGGGCGCTACCTCGTGGAACGAACGTTGCCGCAGGCGGGCACGCGTTTCGTGGAATGCCTGGCGACGATGGGGGCGGTTCATCCGGTATTCGACAGGGCGGGCATGCGCCGGATCGGGACCGTGCGCGCGCCCGCATCGCGGGACGATGCGGTCGGCAAGCTCGCCAGGATGGGGGTCGATCCGCTCGATGCCGACTTCGCGTCGCACGTGCGGCGACGGCCGACGGTGCGGCGCATCGTCTCCGAATCCGTCCGGGCCTGGTACCGAAGCACGACGGCCTGCGGCGAAGGGCGGATCGCACGGCAGACGGCCACGACCCTCGCCCAGACATTCCGGCAGTTGGCCGGCTCGCAACCCGTCTATTTCCTGTGGGCCCGCGACGAGCAGGGTTGGCAGCTCATCGACGAACAGACCATGAACCCTGCGGCTGACACAAAGTGACACGAAGGAGCGCCGGGGCAGCCCCGTGCGATCGGAGCGGAGCGCTTGTTACTTGCGAAGGATGCGCTCGTGCATGGAATTGATCCCAAAGGAGAGCCAATCATGAATATCACGTCGTGGACTCGACCTTTTTTTCAACCGCTCGCGTCACGCAAGGTGCGCGTGGCGCTGGTGACGGTCATTGCCGCGTACACCTCGCATTACGGCCTTGGGGTCAGCGAGGAACTGCTGCTGACGCTCGTCAGCGTGGGCGTCGCGCTCATCCTGGGGATCGCCCATGAGGACGCAGGGCGAGGTCACTGAAGCTCCTGGAGCGTCATTATCTGGCATGGTGCATGTTAGGTGCCAACATGAAAAAACGAGCTTGTGGGATTCTCGGATATGCGACCTTGCTCGCGCTGTCGGGTGCGGGCGGTTGCGGCGGAGATGCCCGCGTGGAACTGTCGGCGGCCGACGCGCTGGCGGCTGTGGCTGAGCGAATGGACCTGGTCATCGCCGAGTATCACGCGGACGTCCGGCATTACGACGATCTGCGCGAGACGGAGGTCGTGGCAGCCTTCATCGAACGCGTGCGGCGCACGGCTGCGGACGAGACGGCTGTCGATCAACACGCCGTGCAGTTCAAGGATGCCCTGGCCCGAATTCGCACGGATCGGGACACGGAACGGACGCGTCGCGATACGGCCCATGAGAACGTCCGGGCGTTGCGCGAGGTGGCTGGTGGACTGCGGCGTCTGGCGATCGAGAGCCTGACGCTCGACGACGAGATGCGGCGGTATCTGTCGGGATGGTTCGATATGCGGCGTGCCGCACAGGCGGCTGTCGTTCGCAGGGAGGTTGACGATGAGTGAATGGAACGCGATCACCGAGCAACTCGATCGCCTCATTGCGGCGGTGGATCAAAAAACAGTGGATTCCGATGATGCAAGCAGGAAAGACGCGATCGACCGGGAACTCGCACGGCGGCCTCGGGTCACGCAAGTCGACTCATTGCGCGACGCACCCGAGGTGCAGGCGTTTCGCGAGGCGCTGCTCGACGGGCTGGTTCGCGTCGATACCGCCAACCAGTTGCTGCGATTGCTGAATACGGTCATCGGCCAGTGGATGAGATGAGCAGCGAGGAGCGCGGTGAGGATGGGATTTGAGATCGGAAGTGGATAGTGAAAATTGTGAAAATGTGATTTGAAATTTCGAGATGTGAGATTTGAGATTCAAGTTATGAGATATTAGATATGAGATCTGAGATCTGAGATCTGAGATCTGAATTTGAAATTTGGGATTTGGGATCTCGAGTGCGCGCTACCGGCAGTAGAGCGCGCGTTGACAGCAGTAAAAGCGTGCGTCTGGCGGATCGATCGGCGACGCTCAGTGGTGCGAAAGGTATGCGGTACAGGAGACGACATGCATTGGGAACAGGCGGCGATGCTCGTGGGATTGCTCTCACCCCTCGTGGGGGTGCCGCTGCTGGTCATCACGTTTTACCTGCGTGCGATCCGCGAGCATCAAACGACGACCGCAGCCGAGATCAACCACAGGATCCGTACGATCGAGTCGGCGATCCACGATCTGCTGAAAGCCACGTCCGATTTCGAACGGACGTACGCAACGAAAGAAGAGTGGGTGCGCGAATCGATGGTGGCCCGGCAGCGTCTCGAAAGAATCACCGAGATGATGGCGCGTTTTCAGGCGGAAATGGAAAACGGTCACGGCGTGGCGGCCGAACTCGGTCGGACCGCGCATGCGACCTGCCAGGTGGCCCAGCGACTGGCGCTATGGTGCGAACAGAACATCGGTCGACCCGGTCAGCGAGCCGGCGGGACGACTGAGGAATCTCCGACAGGGGGGTGAAAGCGATGCAGACCAACGGAAGCGTGCGACAGATCAAACGGGTGCGCAACGAAATTCTCGTATCGTTGAAGATGATCTACCCGGCGGCGCTGCAGGGCGATCAGATCCTGCGCACGATCGTCGCGCTGTTCCCGCAACTCGAATGGGATCAGCTTCGTAAGGATCTCGCCTATCTGAGCGAGAAAGGCTATTTGCAGCGTATCCTGGCGGACTCTGAAACCGATGCGCGGATCACCCCCTGGCGGAAGCGCTGGTTCCGTCTGACAACCAGCGGTGTGGAGGTGGCCGACCATTGCGTGGAGGACAAGGCGCTGGAGATATGAGATTCGCATACAGACTGTGGTTCGGAGCGGGTACACGGCGGACCATTGTACCAATGGACGTCGGGCAGAGCCCGACCTAATGTTCTACCTGTCTGACAACCAGCGCGCAGGACGGGCGCCATGGGGGGGGCGGCCCCTACAAGTTTGCCACGGACACCCCCTGTCGGGGTGGGATGGGCGTCTCGCCCGGCAAATGCTTCTCCATCATCTGTGGTTCAAAATTGGATGATTAGACGGCTGTGGCGGCTCGGAACGGTAGCGGGACGACTTCCGCTTCGACGGGCGGATCGCTTGCGACCCGGACGTACTGGCCTGGCGTCGCCCACGGGGTCGTCAGATAGCCCAGCGCAATGACGTCCCCGACGGCAGGCGAATCGCATGCGCTCGTCAGACGCCCCACGGCTTTACCCTCGGCCAGGAGCAGTTTTTCGGAGGGAAGTTGCGAGGGGGCCTTCCTCAAACGGAGCCCGACCATGTGCCGCGCAACGCTGCCGTGCGTCTTCATCCGCGCGACGATCTCCTGGCCGATGTAGCACCCTTTCGTGAAACTGACGGCCCGCTCGAGCTGGTTGGTTTCAGCCGGCAGGACCGTCTCGTCGATGTCTTGGCCGTAGACGGGGATGCCGGCCTCGATCTGGAGCGTGCGCAAGGTGCGACTCCCGATGGGCCGTACACCGAATGCCTGCCCCGCTTTCATCAACGACCGCCAGCAGGCAACCGCCTGCTCGGACGGCACATGCAGATCGATAGCGGGCAGGCCGGCCACGTCATGGCGTACCGCACGCACCGGCACGCCATCGAGCGTTATTTTCGTGATACCGAGCAATTCCTGATCGAGCACGGCACCGGCGCCGATCGCCTCGGCCCATCCTTGCAGTTGGCTTCCCAGCAGGAAGAATCGGACCGTCTGATCGCTCCGGTCGCTGAAGGCCAGATCCTCGCAAAACGTGTAACGATCGAAATGGGCCAACGCTTTGGGGATGAGGGTGCGATCGAGATCGATCCAGAAAGCCTCCTCATCGGCCAGAACGTTAAAGTCCATCAAGATACGGCCACGATTGTCCAGAGCGAAGCTGTAACATCCCTGTCCGGGCGACAGGGATTTGATATCGTTGGTGAGCAGATTGTGCAGCCAATCGACCCGGTCGCGACCGGCGATCTCCAGCAGACCCCGGTCCTGTGCGGGATAGATGGCAGCTCTTTCCCGGGCCGCCTCGTATTCGAGCGCCGGCTTGCTGAAGCGCTCGACGCGCTCGATGTCGTCTGCAGAGACGAGATGCGCTCCGGCTTCGATCAGGGTCTGTCGTAAAGCCCAGTGTGGCATGGATACCTCTACCGGATGCTCCCCTTGGCCGTACCTGCCCAGGAAAACACTCCGAACTGCGACGATTTTCCCCGTTTTTGCACTGCGAATCGACGCCAACGCATCTCTTAGAGCAATCTTTATGTACAGGCATCCTAGCCTTGCAAGGGCGCATCCGACAAGGCGGCGACCCTTGTCGTATCTCGTGGGGCTGTTTTGCCGTGCTTGGCACCCCGTCCCTGCCCCATTAAGATAGCCGCTCGAATCAAAGAGGACGCTCGTTTTTGTCGTCGGCCGGGGGGATTTTTGAGAGAAAAGACCTGATATGGCCATCCATTCCACAGCCATTGTCGATTCTGAAGCGACCATCGACACCACCGCGGACATCGGCCCCTACGTGGTCATCGAAGGGCCCGTCAAGGTCGGGCCGGGAACCCGCGTCCAGGCCCATGCCCATTTGAGCGGCTGGACCACCATCGGCAGCGACTGCGAGATTCACCCCTTCGCGGTGATCGGGAATACGCCCCAGGATTTTCATCACACGGGCGAGCGAAGCTATTGCCGGGTCGGCGACCGCGTCGTCATCCGGGAAGGCGCCACCGTCCATCGCGGCACGCAGGCGGAATCCGAGACGGTCATCGGGGACGAGTGCTTTCTGATGGCCTATTGTCACATCGGGCACAACTGCCAGCTGGGCACGTCCGTGAAGGTCTACAACATGGCGGCCCTGAGCGGCCATGTCCAGGTCGAGCCCGGGGCCATCGTTTCGGGGTACGCCCTGCTGCATCAGTTCATCCGCATCGGCAGACTCGCCTTCGTCGCGGCCGGCGCCCGCGTCGGCATGGACGTCCCGCCATTTATGATGGCCTTCGACGAATCGACGATCATCCAGCACAACGTCCTGGGAATGCGCCGGGCCGGCTACAGTCCCGAAGAGGTCCAGGAGATCCGTCAGGCCTTCCGTATTCTCTACCGCTCCGGCAAGCTTTTCCGCGTCGCCGTTGAAGAACTCGTCGATTCTCTCGAGACACGGGCGGGACGGGAACTCGTCGAATTTCTGAGCTTCGACAGCCGCCGTGGGTTCTGCGGCCCCAGCGCGGGCCACCGCACGGTCAGCAGGCAACCAAAAAGCTCGATGAATGCCTGAGCCAGACCCGCTCACCGCATTCCTGCCGCAGCTTCCTGCCGCAGCGTGAATGTGTCGAAACAAATTCCCGGCGGCTTTCGGGAACCTCCCGATGATAAGGTATAACATTATGCAATATATGACTTTACGTCATGTTTCCAGCCAGGCGGATCAGGCGTCTTCGTTCCCGGGGGCCAGGAGCGCGCGACCTTGTTATCGTACTCTACAGGTGCTATATTAAGAAGGCGAAGAGACAGGCAGAGAAAGCCGACGTTCGGTTTACGCCAACTGTGCGGGGAAGGACGATCAGGGGACGCTCCGGATGCTTGCCTTCAACCGAAAAACGGATTACGCGCTGATTTCGCTGGCCCATCTGGTCAGTCATCCGAATGACTGCTGGAGCGCCCGTGAGTTGGCTACGCGTTACAGGATGCCCTTGCCGCTACTCATGAACGTGTTGAAGCTGCTGGCGGCGCGGGGCATTATCCGCTCCGAGCGCGGGCCGCGGGGTGGATATCAGCTGGCCCGGCCGGCTGAGGCGGTCACCCTGTACGATGTGATCGTAGCTGTGGACGGACCCGTCGCCCTGGTGCAGTGTCTTGAGAAATCCGTGGGCAAGGAAGGAAGGGGCAGCCGTAAGGACGGTTGCGAACTGTCGACGGTGTGTCCCGTCCAGCACAACGTGCACCGGGTCCACCATCGCCTCGTTGGATTTTTGAAGACGCTGACATTGGCCGACATTGCCGGCGAAGATGACAAGCCGGACGATCTCTCCACGTTGATGACATCCCAAGAGAGGCACGATGAAGCCAGCCATTTATCTGGATAACAACGCGACGACACCGGTGGACCCCCGCGTTCTGGACGCGATGCTGCCGTACCTGCGCGAGCACTTCGGCAACGCCGCGAGCCGTAACCATGCCTTCGGCTGGGAAGCGGAACGGGGTGTCGAGCGCGCGCGCGAGCAGGTTGCGACGCTCATCAACGCCAGCTCCAAGGAGATCCTCTGGACGAGCGGCGCGACGGAGAGCGACAACATCGCCCTCAAGGGTGCGGCGCGGATGTACCGGGAGAAAGGTCGGCACATCATCACGCAGGTCACCGAGCACAAGGCGGTCCTGGACCCTTGCCACTGGCTCGGCGAAGAGGGGTTCGAGGTCACCTATCTGCCCGTCGATCGGTTCGGGCGAGTTACTGCCGAGCAGGTACGGGCCGCGATCCGTGAGGATACGATTCTCGTGTCGATCATGCACGCCAACAACGAGATCGGCACGATTCAGCCGATCGCCGAGATCGGTGCGTTGTGCAAGGAGCGGGAGGTCCTGTTCCACACGGACGCGACGCAGGCGTTCGGGAAAGTGCCCATCGACGTCGAGGCGATGGGGATCGACCTGCTCAGCGCGTCGGCCCACAAGATCTACGGTCCCAAGGGAGTGGGGCTGCTGTACGTGCGCCGTCGTAGGCCTCGTGTGCGTTGCGAGCCGTTGTTTCACGGCGGCGGGCACGAGCGCGGCATGCGGTCGGGCACGCTCAACGTCCCGGGCATCGTGGGGATGGGGGCGGCTGCAGCGATCGCGGGCGAAGCGATGGAATCGGAGAGCCGACGTCTGGCGGGCTTGCGGGACCGTTTGTGGGAGGGCCTGTCGGGCCGGATCGACGCGATCCATCGCAATGGCGACGCGCACAATGGCCTGTCCAACACGTTGAACGTCAGCTTCGCCTACGTCGAGGGCGAATCGCTGATGATGGGCTGCGATGGAATCGCCGTCAGCAGCGGATCCGCGTGCACGAGCGCCTCGCTCGAACCGAGCTACGTGCTCAAGGCTGTCGGGGTGGATGACGCGCTCGGCCACGGGTCGATCCGCTTCAGTCTCGGACGGTTCACCACGGTCGATGAGATTGATGCGACCGTCGAGCAGGTGGCGCAGGCTGTCGGACGACTCCGCGAGATGAGCCCGTTATACGAACTGGCCCGTGAAGGGATGACGCCGGACACAATGGAATCGACGTCGTAACGGAACATGATGCCGGATTGCAGCGAATCGGCTCGGATTTTAAGATTGGATGATTCGGTGAGACACGCCCCGGGCAACCGGGTTCGACGTTCGGTCGGGAGCACGACATGACCTACAGCGACAAGGTACTCGATCACTACCATCATCCGCGCAACATCGGCTCGTTCGATCGCAAGGACGAGCATGTCGGCACGGGGATCGTCGGTGCCCCGGAATGCGGCGACGTGCTCAAGCTGCAGATCAAGGTCGACGAGAACGAGCGCATCGTGGACGCCAGGTTCAAGACGTTCGGCTGCGGCAGCGCGATCGCCAGCAGCTCCCTGGCCACCGAATGGGTCAAGGGCAAGACGCTCGACGAGGCGGAGACGATCAAAAATACGGACATTGCGCGCGAGCTGTCGCTTCCGCCGGTCAAGATCCATTGCAGCGTCCTGGCCGAGGATGCGATCCGGGCAGCCATCGCCGACCTGAAGCGCAAATCGCCTCAGGGGGCCGCAGCCCAGGGTTCTTCCGCTGATGCAGGTTCGGCCGACTCGGAGGATGCATCGAGCGGGGCGTAAAAACACACGAGAGACCAAGCCGCCGGCACGAAGGCGCGCTATACTCTTACACTACACATGAACGACAGGCATTAGCACGACATAATTGTTGCAGGAGCAATGAAACGATGGGGATTCAGATAACCGAACGTGCGGCTGAGGAAGTCAGGACGATCCTGGAAAAGCAGGGTCTGACAGCGGATAAAGTCTATCTGCGCCTCGGCGTCAAAGGGGGAGGATGCAGCGGGTTCAGCTATACGCTGGACCTCACCGAATCCAAGAGCGACCACGACGAGCTGATCGAACAGCACGGTATCAACTGCGTCTGCGACCCGAAGAGCTATCTCTATCTCAACGGCGTGACTGTAGATTTCAAAGACGAGATGATGAATCGCGGCTTCGTGTTCAACAACCCCAATGCCACGCACACCTGCGGCTGCGGAAGCAGTTTCACAGCCTGAGGCGCCACGAAGGCGCCACGGAAGAGGGCAGCAGCTGCCTCGAACCGGAAAAACGATGTAACGGATCACATACGTGCTGCGGCGCACCCGGTGGTACGCCGGTGTGCGCCGTGGGCGATGTCTGGCCATGCCCGGCCAACACCACCGCAAAAGATCGGCTGCCGGTTCACTTGGAAAGCCCAACCGAGGCGATCCGCCGAATCACTCCCAGAAGAACGCCCAGAGTCCGGGATTTTTGAGAATATCGCGCCCGCGAAAGATGAGTGAGCGGATGTCGGACGGCAGGTCTCCAAGCGTCTGCATGGACGGCTCGAAGAGCCTGCCCCGATACCCCCCCTCCTTCAACAGCGCCAGCAGATCGACGGTGCGCTGATAACGGTCGGGCTGTGAGACGGATGCGGCTGCACCGTCGAGCAGGACAATTTCATGATATCCCCGAAATGGGCCGTCCCTCAGTTGCGCAGCGTTCTGCGCACGGTAGGTGCCCAGACTGAAGATATGCGAAACGGCTTCGAGAAACGCATCGCCGTAAACTTCATTGAACCGCAGGTAATGGTTGGCCACGTCGCGCCGTAACGTCTCCAGTTCCTCATGCGTCAACGAGCGGACCTGGTGTCCCAGCATCGCCGGGGGGGAGATGCCGAGATGGATTTCGGCGAAATCGTCGGGAATAAGCAGTGCGCCGAGTTCCTCGATCATCGCCACGAGCCGCCTCATCGCGAATTGGCCGGGGCTGTTGTTGAGCGCATCGAGGATCCGCTCCGGGTCGTTCCAGTGGGCCATGTTCCGCAGGGCGATGCTCGGGCGATCGAAAAAGACGTCATCGTATTCCAGGAGCGAGCGAACCTCGATGTTGAACCGGTCCCGGTAGCGGGCCGACGAGATGGCCTGAACGTTGGGCGAGTTGGCGATGATTCGGCGGTTCAAGAGCAGGCGCGTGGTGGCCGTCTCCCAGGTCGACAGCGAGATCGTCCCCATCAGGGAGTTGGGGTTAATCAGCTCGAGCGGTCTTTTGACGCGCTCACGCTGAAGCGTTTCGAACATGAGGCCGGACTGCAGCCGTGCGAGCCGATCGAGCGGATGGTCCGAACTCGACAGGAAGGGCAAATCGACCGTACTGTGCGGCTTTCGGCCCAGCGGAAGCACGTAGTAACCGAGGTAACGGCCCTCGTCCCGGTCCATTTTTTCGCGCTCTATGGTCGGGAACCGGACGCGCACGACCAGGTGCGTCATCGTTTTTTCTTCGTTGGTCTGTTCGCCCTTGCGGATGCCCGTCAACGGCGAGGAGCCCGTCGCCCCCCCGGCCGACTTGGTGAAGGATGACGAGATCGGGGTCACGACGTTGGGCCGAAGTTCCGTCGTGAAGGAGGTCAGGTCGTTGGCCGAGCCCAGCTCGGTCGTGCCGGGCGGGCGGATGATGTTGCCCTGGCTGGAGTAAAAATTCAGTTTGATGACCGAGTTGCGTTCCTTCTTTTCGACGGTCGCGTCATGAATCGTGTCCGTCCTCCGACGGCTGTAGACCTGGTCGTAGGTCACGGTCATCGGCCCTTCGAGGACGGGTTCGTGCGCGCGTTCATCGAGCAGAGGCAAAGCGACCGATTCGAAGGAGGCCAGGTCCGGCGCGTCGATGAGGCGCATCTTGGTCTCGAAATCGACGCGCGGATCCCGTAAGAGCATCGTCAGCAGGACGCGCGCCTCGATGAGCCGGGCTTCGTCCTCGGTCAGGCTTGTCGAGGAGCCTGGCGTGGGAGCGATCTCGAAATCGCGAATGACCAGCCAGGAGCCGGCCTTGGCCGACAGACGGACCAGCGCACCCTGCTGGTTCGTAATGACGATGTCCTGGTCTTCCTGGGTGATCAGGGCGGCAATGCCTTTGAATGTCTGTGTCTGCGGACCGACCGGAACGGTAAAGTCCGTGAGCTCGGGGGTCTTGCGGATCTTGTGGACGATGAGGTTCCGCTCGATGCGATCCCAGAACTCGCGAAGGCTGTCGACGACCTCCAGGGAGAGGATATGTTCGATGCCGTCAGGGGTAACGTAGCTGAAGCCGTAGGTTTGCTGGCGCCCGTCGAAGAAGATGTCGTCGGCCCCGACCGAAAAATCGCCGCCCACCGTGGTGGCGGTCCGGCCTGGGGGCGCGGGCGGGAGTGAAAGCGAGGGGAATTGCACCGGCGGAGCGCCCGCCGGAAGGCGACCGTCTTCGATACCGCGCAGGTTCGAGACAGCCAATTCCCGGTTGGCCACCGCCAGCAGCGAGTTGATACCGAACTGGTTCACCTCCCGCCGTAAAGCCGCATCCCGTTGCACGTCATGCACACCCTGTGAAAGCACGTTGAGGCGCGAGGCCAATGCACCGGTGACGATGTCTCGGTCTGTGAGGCGTACCGCCTCGACGCTGATCATGTCGTCGTGGGCCATCCGCTGCTCGATCTGGTCGGCCTCGCGAAGAAAATCCTCGAGCATCGGGCGAGGCAACACGATTTCGACGTCACCGAGCTCCGGGTCGAAATAGATCCCGGGCCGATCGAGAACGCCCGGCGGGTGGAGGCCGGCCATGGCCATCTTGCGGTTGATGTGATCGACAAGAGGCTGAAGGCGTTCGATAAAAATGCCATCGAACTCCTCGGATGATACGATGACCCGCCCTTCCTCGTCCGTCCTGAGAATGTAGGTAAACCGACGCGACTCCTTGGCCCACTCGGGGCGGGCGTCGGGGATGATATCGTCGGCTTGCGGATCGTAGATTCCCAGTGCCGAGGCGACCTGTCGCCGTGCCTCGGCCCGTTCGCGACGTGCCTCCTCCTGGGCGACCGCGCGGGACTCGGCCTCGCTTCGCCGACGCTGGTGGGCCTGCATGAGCTGTTCGGCCTCGCGGCGTGCGAGTGATTCCAGATGGTTGGCGGCACCGCGGTCCAGGAGCGGATCGCCGAGATCCAGCAACTGGCGGGCGGTGACGATCGCGCGGATGGCGATCTGAATGAATTCCTCTTTCGTAATGTTATGCACCAGAAAGCCGAGCACTTCGTATTCCGGGCCGACGTAGATCTCGTCCGGATGATCCGGGATGGCGATATCGATCTGCTGATCTTCCGGCAACGGCCGAAGGATCATGTCCACGCTCGCGTCGAAGCTGTTCGGATACGCCTGCTGCAGGATGGGCTGCAAACGCTCGGCCAGCGCCCCCATCTCGACGCGTCGGATCGCCTGAAGGTAAGGACCCTGCAACTCGGGCACGTTGAGCGGCATCGGCAACAACGCGGTTCGATCGGTCAACAGGTGGCTGAGTTCCTCGACGGTGATCCGCGCACTGAAGCGCGATACCGCAGCCCGCTGCTCCACGGGGGGAGGTACCAATTCGATCTTGATCGGCTCACGGCCCTCGACGGCAGGTGCCGCAGCCTCCGGCGTTTCGGGAGTCGTCTCCGCTTGCCCCGGCAGCCCGCTCCCGCCGATCGTCAGCGCCAGTCCAAGAACGAACAGGAAGGTACGATGCACTCTCATGACTTCTCCCTGGTCAGTTGGGAATCCTTGCGGCGACCTCGATCAGCCGGCTCGACGAAACCGAACCGGTACCCCGGATTTCGATCGCCGTTCGTTCCCGCATCGCGGCATGGGCACATTCCGGGCGCAGGTTTCGAGGCCGACCCATCGAGGACAACCCGTGCCGATGCCCGACAAACATACGTTTGTCCTTGAATAAGGGACACGCAATACGAACGGTGGTGGAGGCAAGAAATCGATGGCCTGCACGCGGCTTTATCTCACGTACGCAATCCGCAGCATTCGACTGCGAAGGAACATGGGCCCCCGGCACGGCGGCGGTGCGGCCCGCCCCGTACAGGCCCCGCTCCAGCGGGTCATCACTCTAAGGGCTTGTTCGGCCCGACGCAACCATGCCGCCCGCCAACGCGAGGGAAATGCACGGGGCGAATGCATCGTGGCAAGTGGCCCCCCATGCGAAAACGGCCGTTCCGGCTTCGCATGCGGGTCGGCCTGCGCGTCGTCGTTGACAGGAAGCCGGGCTGGCTGGATGATAGTGATTCTTGCTTTTTTGGATGCCGGCGGACATTGACCCTATGCCCAAGCGGAACATCGTCTGGATCGTAGTCGGCGCACTGATCGCCGTGGTCGTCTGGAAAGCCCCCGAAAGTTACAGTCGGCGGGACGCGCTCTACGATCATTTCAGCCCCTTGCTGGACGTCTACCTCCAAGTCAACCGCCATTACGTGCGGACCTTCGACGAGCAGGAGCTCCTCCGCGGCGCGATCGACGGCATGCTCCGGCAACTCGATCCTTTCAGTGCGTATTACTCGGAACAGGAATATCAGGATTTCCAGAAACAGACCCAGGGCGAGTTCCCGGGAATCGGCATCCATGTCGCCAAGCCGCCGGGCGTCGGCCTGCTGATCATCGCGCCCATGGAAGGGACGCCCGCCTTCCGCGGGGGGCTGCGGGCGGGTGACCGCATCACGCACGTCGACGGGGCCAAGACGCTCGACCAGACGCTCGAGCAGTGCGTGAAGATGATCAGCGGCCCGGCCGGCACGTCGGTCACCCTGACGATTAAAAGGCCCGGCACCGAGGATCCCTTCGACGTGACCCTCGTCCGAAGCGTCGTCAACGTCCCCAGCGTGCGCGGCTGGGCGCGATCCGCCGACTACAAATGGGATTACCTCATCGACCCGCAATGGCGTATCGGCTACGTGCGGATCCTCAGCTTCGAAGCGCGCACGGACGAACAATTCAACAACATCGTGCGCGACCTTCTGGCCCATCACCAGCTGCGCGGGCTCGTCGTGGACGTGCGCGACAACTCCGGAGGCCTGCTGGATATCGTCGTGGCCGTTACGAACCGTTTTCTTTCCGAAGGGGTCATCGTCAGCACGAAGGGGCGCCAGACATCGGAGCTGCCCTACCTGGCCACGCGCGAAGACACGTATCCGAATTTCCCCGTAGCCGTGCTGGTCAACGGCGGATCGGCCAGCGCTGCCGAGATCCTGGCCGGCGCGCTGCGCGACCATGGCCGGGCGACGCTCGTGGGTGAAAATACGTTCGGCAAAGGCAGCGTCCAGGAAATCCTGCCCGTCGCCAATGACCGGGGCCGACTCAAGCTGACGACCGCTTTCTATCACCTGCCCCGCGGCGACATCATCGAGGGCAAAGGCATTGTGCCCGACCGTATCGTCGACATGACCGCCGGCCAGCGGGAAGCAATGCTTACCTCCTGGCAGTCGGTTTATGCGATGGGTGAGCTGCCTCGTACCCAACCCGAAACCCAACCCGAAACGGCGCCGGCTACCGCGCCCGAAACCGCGCCGGCCACACACCCCGAAGCCGCGCTGGACGTCGACTCCGATCCCCAGGCCGATCCGCAGAACGCGGGTCGGCGACCTGAAGACGCGCTCATGCGAGGACGGCATGGAACGCCCCGAACTCAACCGGCCGAAACGTCGGACCCCG
>PWPN01000022.1 GCA_003557125.1 Phycisphaerae bacterium
CCCCCGTCTTCCCTACGTTTGCCGGGGTGGCGCCGTGGCGCTCGTACCATCCTGTAGCGTCCGCCCCCCCGTGGCGGACGTTTCTGCTCTCCCGGCACAACACTGGCGGACAAGCCGGTAGGGCGGGCTCTGCCCGCCTTCTCCATGCCGGCCACATAGCCGCCCGTGGCACCCAGTGCACGTCATCCATGGCACCCTGTGGCCGTTGTTCCGCACGGCCTGCGCACAACGCCGGGGCGTCCGTCTTGTGAGCGCAGGCGGCCTCCGGTACTCTTTTCGGGTGTTGACGCCCTGTAAGGAGGATATTCGGGTGCTGGCTGAGCGATTCCAAGAGACTGCTTCTTCGGCGGCCATCGAACATCTGCGATGGTCCCTCACGCCGCGTGTCGGGCCGGTCCTGTTCGGCCGGCTCATCGAACGGTTCGGTTCGGCCCAGGCGGCACTCGGTGCATCGGCCGGTCAGCTTGCCGAGATCGACGGGATCGGCCAGACC
Organism: Phycisphaerae bacterium; assembly: GCA_003557125.1. Taxonomy (GTDB): domain Bacteria; phylum Planctomycetota; class Phycisphaerae; order UBA1845; family PWPN01; genus PWPN01. The sequence goes on from PWPN01000022.1 coordinate 494, forward strand.
ACAGCCGATAACCTCGCACGGGAACGCGATACTGCCGACGTCCTGGGCGAGGTCGAGCTGGCTGCCCGGCACGAGGTCCGAATCTTCTGTCGCGAGGACGAGGGCTACCCGCCTCTCCTGCGCCACCTGCCGGACCCGCCGATCTGCCTGTACGTTCGCGGCCGACTCGAACCCGAGGACGGCGTAGCTGTGGCCATCGTCGGGGCACGGCGGTGCTCGACCTACGGCAGGGAGCAGGCCCGCAGGTTCGGCTACCAGCTGGCCTCGAACGGCCTGACGGTCGTCTCGGGCCTGGCGCGGGGTATCGACGGCGAATCCCACAAAGGGGCGCTCCAGGCAGGCGGCCGAACTGTGGCTGTCCTCGGCAACGGGCTCGCACGGCTCTACCCGCCCGAGCACGCCGACCTGGCTGCCCAGATCTGCCGACAGGGCGCGGTCGTCAGCGAACTGCCCATGTCGAGCTCGCCCGAAGCCAAGAACTTCCTGCCACGCAATCGGCTCATTGCGGGCCTGTCGCTCGGCGTGCTCGTCATCGAGGCGGCCCGCCGATCCGGCTCACTGACCACAGCCCGGCTGGCTACCGAGTATGACCGCGAGGTCTTTGCGCTGCCCGGCCGGGTGGACCAGGAATCCGCCCAGGGTACGAACGGGCTCATCCGCGATCAGCACGCCAAACTCGTCACCTGCATCGGGGACATCCTTTCGGAGCTGGGGCAGGTCGGCGAGATCCTGGGAGTCCCCGAGGTCGACACGGCATGCGGTGCGCAGGTATCCTCATCTTTACCGGACGGTCTAAGTGATCGGGAATTGGCGGTCCTGGAGACGCTTAGTCGTGACGAGCGCTCCGTCGAACAGATCGCGGGCCAGACGGACCAGCCGGCGGCTCAGGTAGCGGCCGCACTGATCACGCTGCAATTGCGAGGTCTTGCCCGTCAGTTACCCGGCAACCTTTTCGTGCGGATCGGCCGATGAATAAAGATGAATGCGATGGCCCCCTGCACCCGCGGGCATTAGAAAATGGAACAAGAACGTGAATACGCCATACCCCACAGATTCGCGCAAGAACCGTGATCCCTCCAGGCTCGCTGGACGCGTCCCGATGGGTCGCTTCTGCCTGACGGTCGGCCTGTTTTTCGTCATGACTGCGGGGGCTTTACGCGCGGACGAGCGGCCCAACATCGTCCTGTTGATGGCTTCCGGTCAGCGTGCCGGGATGGCCGGCTTCGAAGGCAACACGCATCTCAAAACGCCGCATCTCGACGCATTGGCAGCCGACGCAGCCGTTTTTACGCGCGCCTATACCCCCTCGCCGTACGCCGCACAGAACCTTGCTTCCGTTGTAACAGGCCTCTATCCGCACGCGTTCAGGGTGACGGAAGACGGCGTGTCTCTCCTGCCGGGCACCGATACGCTCGTGGCCCGTTTGCGGAGGGCGGGTTACACATGCGTACTTGTCGGGCAATGGGGGCTCGACAGTGGCGATGAAGCCGGGTCTCAAGAGGAGCTGTTCGACCATGTAGCCGTCTGTATGGGCGAGTGTCCGTGGATGGATAGCGAGGTCCTCGTCAACGGGCGCCAGGAGAAGATCGAAGGCTACCTTCCCGACTGGATCTCGGAGCATGCGGTCGAGTTTCTTTCCGCCGGGCACGATGGCCCGTCCTTTCTCTGGGTGACCTTCCGCGGGCCTCGGCCGCCCGTTGTGGACCCGCCAGGCGCCGAAGGGGGAGTCGACCCGGATGAACTGCCCTTGCCGGAAAGCCTGCACTATGAGCGTGAGGGGCTGCCCGCCGTTCTGGCGAATGTCCAGGCGTCGGAGCGTTTTCTTCATATGAACGAAACGCAGATACGGGCGTGCCGCGCGCAGTACGCCAACGCGACAGCCTATCTCGACACGAGCGTAGGACGCATTCTCGAAGCCATCGAGCAGGGGGAATCCGATCGGCCGACCGTGGTCATTTTTGCATCGGACGGCGGTTTCCTGCTGGGCTAGCATCGACTCTACGGGACGGGCCCGTTTTTTTACGATGAGCTCATCCGCATTCCGTTCGTGATCCGGTCACCCGTCCACGTCAAAGAGTCTTTCTCTATCGACCGCATCGTCAGCCTGGTCGACCTGGGACCGACATTGCTTGCATTGGCCGGTCAACCCATCCCGGCGACGATGCACGGTCGATCGCTCGTGCCCGTCTTGCACGATCCGACGACACGCCGGCATGCCGACGAGTGTTTTCTGGTGTACGAGCAGGGGGGCGGCGTGCCACCGGCACGGGGTGTCATCAGCCGGCACTACAAATACGTTTTGTATGAGAGCGCCGGGGGTGTTCTGTACGATCTGCAGCGCGACCCGCTCGAACTGTTCAATGCATCCCAGTTACACGAGTACCGGGGGGTAGAACACGTTCTGGAAAACCGGCTCGACGCCTGGCGGCAAGTGACGCACGATCCACGATGGCGCGAGTAGACTGCTATGGGGTTTGCGATTCCGCATTATTTCCGATGAGTCACCATACCGCTGAGAAACTGCAAAAGATGTTCGAGGCCATGCGTTCGGCCTGGGGCCCTCAGCACTGGTGGCCCGCCGAGACGCCCACCGAGGTTATCATCGGTGCGATCCTCACGCAGAATACCGCGTGGCGCAACGTCGAACGCGCGATCGACAACCTCAGACGGGTCGGCCTGCTCGACTGGCGGAAGCTGCGCGACATCGCGCCGGAAGCGTTGGCCGAGCACATTCGGCCGGCGGGCACCTTCAACGTCAAGACGCGTCGGCTCAAGGCGTTCGTCGCGTGGTTCTGGGATCGATACGAGGGCGACCTCGATCGGATGTTCGCCACGCCGTTGGATCAGCTCCGCGAGGAACTGCTCAGCGTTTCGGGCATCGGACGCGAAACAGCCGACGCCATTCTTCTGTACGCGGGCGAACTGCCCACCTTCGTCGTCGACGCGTACACCGCCCGGATCCTCCACCGCCATCAAATCATCGACGGAGATGCGGACTACGAGCAGATCAAGGAGCTCTTCGAGTCATCGCTGTCGGCCGATGCGCTACTGTTCAACGAGTTTCATGCGTTGCTCGTGCAGGCGGGCAAAGTGCATTGCCGACCTCGCGCGCGATGCGAGGGGTGCCCCCTCGCACAATTCGAGCACGAGATTGAGTCGGACGATATTTAGGCCCAGAATAAGCGAGGGTGGTTGATTTTTCGAGCTTTGGCGGTGCGAAAGCGGCTCGACGGACGGCGCGACGGGCGGCCTGTGTGCCACCGGACCGGTGCGGCGCGTCGAGGACGGCTGGC
>PWPN01000387.1 GCA_003557125.1 Phycisphaerae bacterium
GCATCAACATCCGCGAATCGACCCTCACGCAGAGCGAAGCGAACTTCCGCAAGATTCTCGATACGAACCTCGTCGGCGCGTTCCTGGTCGCCCAGTCCGTAGGCCGACACTTGGTCGCTCAACGGTCGGGGACGGTCATTCACGTCGCCAGCATGCTGGGGTTTGTCGGGTTGGCCGATCGGCCCGGTTACACTGCCAGCAAAGGAGGTCTTATCCAGTTGACGCGCACGATGGCGCTCGAGTGGGCAGGGTCGGGCGTGCGCGTCAATGCCCTGTGCCCCGGCCCGTTCGCCACGGAGATCAACACGCCAGTGGTCAGCGATCCCGAAGCGAACCGCTTCTTCATCGAACGCATTCCGCTCGGGCGATGGGGCCGACCGGACGAGTTGGCCGGCGCGATCGTCTTTTTAGCGAGCGACGCGTCGAGCTTCATGACCGGTGCGACGCTCGTCGTCGATGGGGGATGGTCGGCTCAGTAGGAGGAATCTGGGATTTGAGATCTGTACTGAGATCTGTACTGAGATCTGTACTGAGATCTGGAATCTGAATCTGGAATCTGAATCTGGAATCTGAATCTGGAATCTGAATCTGGAATCTTACCTGAGACCTGAATATTGGATTTGAAATCTGAAATCTGAGATCTGAAATCTGAGATCCTGCATCCCCTCTGCCTGCCTCCCCTCTGCCTGCCTTCCCTCGGCCACCGGCTACCCCTCGCTCAGCACGCCGGCAGCGCTCACTTTGCGAACGAGCGCCTGATACGCCTGCACGAGATCCTTGCAGATCAGGTCCGTGCGTTGCCGCTGGTCGCGGCGTTCGCTGATCATCCGGACGCTGAGCAGCCGCAATCGACGGTGACGGCGTCGGCGGGCTCGAAGGCGAGCCCGCGCCTGGATGGCTGCCTGGAGACGGTCGGCCAACTCCGACATGTTCGTCGGCTTGAGCAGCACGTCGTCGACACCCACGCGCATGGCTGCGACGAGCTCACGGGCGTCCGGCTCGTCGGCCATCAGGAGGAACGCGCACCGGTTCGATTCGCGGATCCTTCGGACCAGCTCCAAACCGCTGCCGTCCTCCTGGCCCAGCGCCGCCAGCACCACATCGTGGCGATGCGTAAGCTCTTCACGCATCGCCTCCGCCATCGTGTGCACCGTGGTGATCCGAACTTCCATCGCGGCTGACAGATACCCTTCGATCATTTCCGTCAGGTCGCGATCCGGATCCACGATGAGCAGTTCTGGCTTCCTGTGGGCCATAATCCTTTCCCTTACCGCAAAGCACCGCGCCTTTCCCCATGGCTCGTCATCGGCCGACGTTACTTCACTGTCGGCCTGCAGGCGCGCTTCGCTCCCTCTGCCGTCGTATCGAAATTGCCTCTGCACGTTCTCCGCGTCAAAGTCGGGGGGGTCGCTCGGGGTTCCGCGCTTATCCGGTGTGCGTCGTACCCGCGGAGGGCAGCTCCACGAGCACCTGGGTCCCCCGGCCGGGCGTGCTGAACAGGCGAATCGTTCCGCCGTTGATCTGGGCGTAGCGCATCGCCCGCGACAGACCCAGTCCGCGCCCCCGACCCGCGACCCGGTGCGAGAAGAACGGGTCCGCCGCCTGCTCGAGCACGTCGGCCGACATGCCGCACCCGTTATCCTCGACCCGAATCATGACCTTCTCATCGGTCACATCCTGCCAGCAATTGACCATCAACCTGCGGGCAGAGGCACCCTGCATCGCGTCGACCGCGTTGCGGACGAGTTCGTCTAATAACATGCGGATCTGCGCTTCCTCGGCGTGGATCTGTGGAGGTTCGTCCGATATGTGCAATGGAAATTCTTTTTCGGTCAGCACGCCGCGATCGATCCATTCGCGGCGCCATGCACCGAGAACGTCGGCTGCCGACCAGCAGGTCGGTTTGGGTTCGGCCGGTTTGGCGAAGGCCATGAGTTCCGTAACGATGTCGCTGGCGCGCGCGGCATGGTCGGCGATCGTCTCGGCTGTCTGCCGGATCTTCTCGTCGGCGGCCGCCGAGGCCAATAACTGCGCACGCCCGGAGATCACGGCCAGCGGGTTGTTGATCTCGTGGGCCGCTCCGGCCGCCATCCGACCGACCATCGCCAGGGACCGGTCGCGCGCTGCCTCGGCCCGCGTGTCGATGAGCCGTCGGTTGATCTGCGAGAGCTCCTCGGACAGCCGTTCCGAGGCCATGCGACTTTCGATACCGATCAGCCATGTCTCGATCCAGTCGCACAGCACGTCGATCGTCTCGCGCCGGTGCAGGGCTGACTCGGCTACGCAGATGACACCGCATCCGCCTCCCGCCCCGATCGCCCGGCACGTCTCGGGAGGTCGGCCCATCGTCGAGGCCACGCGATCGGCCCAGACGCGCGAAAGCATCCCCGCCGGCATCCAGTGACCGGCCAAAGCCACATGCTCGATGAGTCGCGCCCGCGCCGCCGACCAGGATTTCACGACCGTGGTGCCGGCGTCGTCCTGGGCGGCGATCCAGACGGTCTCCCGCAAGGTCGACGTGACCGCCAGCGCGATCGGCTCGTCGTCCGCGAGGTGCGTCAGTGCAGCCAGAGCGGCCCGGCAAAGCGCCTCGTGACCGGGCTCGTCGCCAAGTGTCTGCTTCAGAACACGCAGGGCCTCGAATCCTTGCGCCCGCGCTTCCAGCTCACGGTTGGCCTCGGCCAATTGCGCGTTGGTGCGCAGCAGCTCGGCCGTCGTGCGCGACAATGCCTCCTGGTAGACCTCGCGCGACGTGAGTCGATCGAGACCCACCAGTTCGGCCCGCGCCTGCACCGCCTCGACGAGCTCGTCGCGGAACCGATCCTGCTCGGGGCCCGGCGTCGCCAGCGTGCGGATTTCCCCCGGCCAATCGCTTCGTACGCTCTGTCGGCCGGCGTCCCCGATCCGCAGAAGCGAAACGAGCCCGTCCGCCCACTGGACGAGGCGAAGGTAGTGCGGCGACTCGATCCGCGGCAGTGCCGCCAGGTCGTGATGATGGAGCCACGCTGACTGGACGATCACTTCGGGCAGCTTCCACCGTTCGGCCAGGCGTCGGCCCGCCAGCGTATGGTCCAGGCCGAACATCGTCCGCTCGACCTCGCTCAGATCGAGCAGGCACTCGGCCGCCCGTTCCATCGCACGGTCGTAGGCTTTGGGAAAACAACCGGCCAAGGCGATCTTGCCGATGTCGTGCAGCAGGCCACATAAAAAGGCGAGCTCGGGATTCGCGCGATCGGCCCCCGTGGATTGGCCGCCCCCGCTACGTTCGGCAAGCCATCGCGCCGCGCATCCGACAGCCAGGCTGTGCTTCCAGAACGACGGCGGATCGAATACGCGCGACGGGCCGGCTGTGTCCTGGGAGAAGACCTCGAAGACCTTCACGGAAAGGGCCAAACTCCGCACAGCCTCAAAACCGAGCATCACGACGAGTTCATGGATCGAGGTCGATGCGACCGCACGCTCGGCACGTCGACCGAGGGCCAGCAGTCGGGCCGCCAATGAGGGATCCGATTCGATGACACGGCTCAGGTCGCGCGCGTCGGCCCGTGCGTCGCCGGTCAGCTCGAGCAACCGGACCGCCACGGCCGGCAGCGTCGGGAGCGCATCGAGCTGAGCGAGTACGCGCTCGACTTCGGCCGTGCTCGCGCGGAGCTCGCCCACGGTCGCAGCCGACGTCATCTCGTCCTGCCTGTCGGCAGCCATCGTCACACCTGACTCAGTTGAAGGATGCGTGCGATCAATTCGTCGATCTGAAACGGTTTTTTCAGGAAGTCATCCGCCCC
>PWPN01000217.1 GCA_003557125.1 Phycisphaerae bacterium
AGGGCGCGACAGCCAAGGGAGTCGCGCGGGCGACGGGCGAGCAGGTCTTCGAGGACATCCTCCGCTTCGGAAGCTACGCCTTCAACAAGGCGCACTCGACGGGCTACGCGATGCTCGCCTACAAGACCGCCTACATGAAGGCGCACTACCCGGCCGAGTACATGGCCGCCCTGCTGACCTTCGAAATGGACTCGACCGACAAATTGGCCGAGCATCTCGACGAATGCCGGCGAATGAAGATCCCCGTCGCGCCGCCGGACGTCAACGAATCGGGCGTGGACTTCACCGTCGTCCGCAAACAGGGCACGCCCGCGCAGATCCGTTTCGGACTGGCGGCTGTCAAAGGCGTAGGCGAAAAGGCAGTGACAGCCATCGTCCGGGCGCGCGACGAGGGCGGCCCCTATAAATCGCTCTTCGACTTCTGCGAACGCGTCGATCTGAGCGCGGTCAACCGCGCGGTCATCGAGGCCTTGATCAAGTGCGGCGCGTTCGATTCGACGGGTGCGCTGCGCAAGGCGCTGATCGCTGTGGTCGACGATGCGATCGCCTACGGGGCCTCACAGGCCGATGACCGGCGAACCGGGCAGCTCGGGCTTTTCGGCGGCCAGCAAACGCAAGAGCCGAAGCTGCCCGAACTGCGCTGGAGCGAAGCGGAGATGCTCGCCCACGAAAAAGCCACGCTCGGCTTCTATATCACGCGCCACCCGCTCAGCGCGCACGCACTCACGCTCGAGAAATACAGCAGCGTCGATACGCATGCACTGCATGCCGACCCGAATAACTATCCCGACGGAGCGGAAGTGACATTGGGCGGGCTCATCAGCAAGACCCGCATGGTCATGTTGAAAAACGATCGACAGACCGGCCAGAAAATGGCCGTGATCACGATCGAGGATCTTCATGGACAGATCGAGGCGACCGTATCACCTCGCGATCTGCCCAAGCTTCAGGAACATCTCGTCCCCGATGCGCTCGTCTTCCTGCGCGGCAAAGTCAGTCGCCGACGTCAGTCCCCTTCGTTGCGCGTCAGCGAGATCATCCCGCTGGCCGAAGCGGACGAACGGCTCTGCAGGAGCGTACTGCTGAAGCTCGGCTCCCTGGCATCTTCCGATACACTCCTAAATGAACTCAAGGAGGTCATCGCCCGCTACCCGGGGGATCGGGCTGTCTTCATGGAGATCACGACGCGAAATCATCTCAAGGTGATGATCCGCACAGCCCCCACGATGTGCGTCCGGCCCACGCAGGCTTTTTGCGATGCCGTGACGGATCTGCTCGGGCCTGAGCGGCTCGTCATCGTGCCCATGAACCGCAACGGCACCAACGGCGGCCGCAGAACGGGGGCTGCCGACGGCGTCGCCGAGCAGCAGCGCGGTGCAATCTACGCGGCTTCTTCCTGAACCCCCCACGTCATGACTTCGAGGCCATGGGACGCCGAGGCCGACCTTGCGACCGTCCTTGCCGTATCCAAGCGGGCGACAAGCGGGGCCCTTGTCCGATCGCAGCGCGCTTCCGCGCCTTGTAGGCGATGCGCCGAGCGGCTATCATTCTCGTTGGAACCGGATCGCAGTCAGACTGCAGATATCCCGCTACGCACAGGAGAAAAAGATGGCATCATCCGTAAATCGACGCACGTTCCTGAAACGCACGGCCACGCTGGGCACGATGGCTTTGACGGGCGGGTTGCTCACGCGATCCGCTTCGGCAGCCTCGGCTGCACCGCGTCGTGGAGCGAACGAAGAAATCCGGGTCGCCGTCGTGGGAATCCGCGGCCAAGGCCGTGCACACATCCGGTCGCATGCCCGGGCGGAAACTGTACGCGTGGCCGCACTTTGCGACATCGATGAACGGCTCTACGCGAACGGGATCCAAAATGCGGCCGAGCACGATCCGAATGCACCCGCACCTCGCACGGTATACGACGTACGGCGGCTGCTCGATGCCGATGACATCGACTGTCTCTCGATCGTCTCGCCGAATCACTGGCACGCACTCTCTGCCATCTGGGCATGCCAGGCCGGCAAAGACGTTTTCGTCGAGAAACCCTGCTCGCACAACATCTTCGAAGGTCGAAAGCTCGTCGAGGCGGCTGCCAAGTACAACCGCGTCGTTCAGCACGGCACGCAGAACCGGTCGCAGCCGACGGTCATGGAGGCGATGAAACTGCTCCAGGACGGCGTCATCGGCGAAGTCTACATGGCCCGCGCCCTGTGCTTCAAGCGACGCGACTCGATCGGGATCGAGCAGGACGGCCCGGTGCCCGAAGGCGTCCACTACGATCTGTGGCTCGGGCCGGCACCGCAGCGCCCCTTCAACCCGAACCGCTTCCACTATGACTGGCATTGGCACTGGGATTACGGCAACGGAGACATCGGCAACCAGGGCGTCCACCAGATGGACATCGCCCAGTGGGGCCTTGGCAAAGACTTTGTACTGCCGGTCAAAACCAGTTCGATGGGCGGCCGGTTCACCTACGAGGACCAGGGCATCACACCCAATACGCAAATCGCCACGTTCCAGTACGACGACGGCAAGATGCTCGTCTTCGAGGTACGCGGACGGGCGACCCACGACGAATGGGGTGTCGGCGTCGGCAACCTCTTCTACGGCTCGAAGGGTTACATGGCCATCCGCGGCCGATCTTACGAAACCGTCGTCGACGGCGAGCCCGGCCCCAGCAGCACGGGCAATCAGCCCCACACGATTTTCACCAACTTCCACGACGTCGTCCGCAGCCGCAAGGTCGAGGACCTCGAGTCGCCGATCCTCGAAGGGCATAACTCGTCGGCCCTGTGCCACCTGGCCAACCTCGCCTATCGGCTCGACCGCACGCTCCGGTTCGATCCGACAGCCGAGCGGTTCGTCAATGACAACGAGGCCAATACGATGCTGACACGCGATTACCGCGCGCCGTACGTCGTGCCGGCACAGGTGTAACACTCACGCTGGAGGCAGATCAGTCGGCAAGAAGGGTGTGGTCGTTTCCACGCGACCGACAAGGCCGCCTGATCTGCTTCCGCTTTGCATAGCGGCTGCATGGGTGATACGACACGCACGCCCCCCAGATGAGGTTACCCCATGCTGTTGCGTCTGCTCATCCTGCTTACGGTCGTACCGCTCATCGAGTTGTGGCTTCTCATCGAGGTCGGTCAACTCATCGGCGTGGGCTACACCTTGCTGCTGGTGGTGCTTACCGGCATCGTCGGTGCCGCCATGGCACGCCGTGAGGGGATGCGGGTATTCGGTCACGTTAAGGTCGAGTTGAATGCGGGGCGACTGCCGGCAGATGGAATGATCGACGCGCTGTTGATCCTGATAGCCGGTGCTCTACTTGTAACACCCGGCATTCTCACCGACATTGTCGGGTTCATCTTCCTGGCTGCCCCACTCCGACGACTCGTACGGGAATACCTCAAAAAACGATTCCGGTCAGGCATTCGCATCACGCATATCCGCACACCCCACGTATCGGAACAGGACGGCCTCATCGATACGGAAGCGCACCAGGTCGACGATGACGACGCGTCGAATACTCCAAGTCCGTAACGCGTCGACGCCTTCGGCCGTGCTGGCGCATTCACGAAAGATCGGACATCCGTGCGACGTAAGTCCAATGAGCCGCGGGTATCCGTGCGACGTTAGCCCAATGAGCCGCGGGCTTTAGCCCGCATATTTCATCAGGATATTGCATTTCGCGCATGGAAAAGGCCTTCAAGCCTTGTATATTGGGTGTTTAGACGCATCCAACACACTTGGCAAGGAGGCCCTTCCAATGACA
>PWPN01000141.1 GCA_003557125.1 Phycisphaerae bacterium
ACCCTGTAGCGCCGACGCCCGTACCACCCTGTAGCGCCGACGCCCGTACCACCCTGTAGCGCCGACGCCCGTACCACCCTGGAACAGCTGTGGCACACATCTTTCTCCCCCTTATGAAGAGGATATCATTCAGCGAAAACACCGGGTACCATTGTGTCAGGAATAGGCTTGCAGGAGGTAATATAGAAATGATCACACGGTTCGGGATGGCCTTAAGTATTGTGTGCGCGGCGATCGCCCCAATGCATGCGGCGCCTTTGACCATTGTCGTTCATCATGGCCAATACCCGTCGGCCGAAGCGGCTGCCCGTGACGAAGACAACGTCCGGTGGGACGACGGCGATGATGCCGATGACATCATCTGCACCGAGTCCTTCGCAGCCGTTGAGCTTCAAACCTTCCTCAATGCGATCAACGCGCCGCACGCTCTGCCAACGATCCCTGTCGTCAACGACGATGAGGTTCCTCCCGCCGGCGACCTGATCCTCGTGGGCAATCCGCGCACGAACAGGGCGGTTGCCCGCTGGGCCGACGCGCTGGGTATCGAGGATGTTGCGTGGAGCGAGCTGGCCTCGGAAGGTTACATCCTGAAAACCGCGACCGTGCATGCGCCCGGGTCGTCGCCGCGTCGCGTGCTGTTGGCGGGTGGTCACAGCCGGGTCGGAACGCTCTACGCGGTCTACGACCTGCTGGACCGCCTGGGTGTGCGATGGTTGTCGCCGGACCCGGTCGGGCAGGTGCTTCCGGATCGCCCCGTAACGACACTGCCGGAATTGGACGTCATGGAGAAGCCCGCGTTCCTGACGCGCGGCTTCTACGCGTGGGAGGACCGTGCCGACGAGGCTTTTTTCGACTGGATGGCCCGCAACCGGCTCAACTTCTGGTGCGTACAGACACCCCGGCCTGCCGCTCTGAAAAAACGGGGCATCCGAATGGACAGTGGGGGGCACTCGCTCCAGTCCATGTTCCTCAACCCGAACGCGCCCTATCCTTACAGCCATCCCATTTTCGAGGGCGATGAGCACCTCCCGCCGACTCCCTACCCGGTCAGCCCGTATTACCGCGGTGACGTGAATGGGGATGGCCGACTCCGTTACAGGGAGGCGCACCCGGAATGGTATGCCCTCCGCGACGGGAAGCGCAGTTTTAACATTCAGGATGTTTTTGGCGACAATTTCTGCTCGTCGAACGCTCACGCGAACAGCGAGTTCATGAAGAACATCGTCGCGTACCTGGTCGATGGCGGCTGGCGTCATGCCGACAGCATCAATTTCTGGACGTCGGATATCGGCAACTGGTGCGAATGCGGGCCCTGCGAGGCGCTCGGCACACCGACGGATCGCAACCTGCTCCTGGTCCACCGTCTCGATCAGGAGATCAAACGCGCCCAGGCCGAAAGACGGCTCACACGCGATGTCCGCATCTTCTTCCTGGCCTACGCCGACGTGCTCGAACCGCCGACCCGCCCGCTGCCCGACGACTTCGATTACGACAACTGCATGGCCACGTATTTTCCCATCGCGCGGTGCTACGTCCACCCGTTCTTCGACGAGGGCTGCACGGAATTCAACGCAGCCTACCTCGAGCACTTTACCGGATGGGCGATCGACCCGGATCGCCACTACCGCGGACAGGTCTGCATCGGCGAATACTACAATGTCAGCGGCTACAAGTGCCTGCCCGCGATGTTCGCCCGCACGATGGCGGTGGACATTCCGTACTACCACGACCACGGCGCGCGACACATGCATTACATGCACGTCACGACGAAAAACTGGGGTACGAAGGCGCTGACGAACGTTCAGTTCGCCCGGATGCTGTGGGATCCGCACCAGGACGTCGATGCGCTGCTGGCCGACTACTTCGCGAAACGCTACGGTCCCGCAGCCGAAACCATGCATCAACTCTACGACGCGCTCGACACCGCGTTGTCGAACGTCACGATGCTCAAGTATCGGTTCCGGGAGCGCCTCAACGCCAATGAGAAGCCCTTGTTCGACCGAAAGCACATGCCGTACGAACCTGCCGCCGGTTCCGTCGTCTGTTCCACCGACGCCGGCCCCAGTCTGCGCGAGATGGTGACTGCTATCGATCGCTGCATGGCGCTGGCCGAGGAAGTGCTCGAACGTGACCTGCCCGAGGATGTGCGGGCCCGCGTTCGCGAGGACGTCGGCCCCCTTACGTACGCGGCGAACACGCTCCATTTTTATGACGTGCTCGTACGCGCGACGCTGTATCTTGACGAGGGGCGACGTGAGCAGGCGCGTCGGCTCGTGCCTGAAATGAAGCGGTTGGCCGAGGCGCTCCGGGAAGATACCGTCAGTACGGCACACGCCTCCTCGCACGCCAATGCGCCCAACGCGTTCGATGCGAGCATCGCTGCACAGGCCTACGAACGCCTCCTCACGGAGCTGAACGGCTCGGGAGACGATGCATCTCAATGACTCTGTGACGCCCCTGTTGTTAAGGGCGCGGATGAAACGTTCACTGCGTGGCCGGGTCGGCCAATTCGAGTGGGACATCGGTTCCGGAGTCGCCGTGCGCGGGATCGGCCTGTTGCGGTGCGCCGATCAGCCACAGGAAGAACCGGTGGAAATCGTCCAGCACGAGGTACAGGCAGGGAATGATCACCAGCGTGATGGCTGTGGCGAAGACGATGCCGTAACCGAGCGAAAGGGCCATGGGGATCATGAACCGGGCCTGCCGGGACGTTTCGAAAATCATCGGTGCCAACCCGCCGAACGTCGTGATGGTGGTCAGCAGGATCGGGCGGAACCGCCGTACGCCGGCGGCATGAATAGCGTCGTGAACATTCATGCCGTATTCCCTCTGGCGGTTGGCGTACTCGATGAGGATGAGCGCTCCGTTGACCACCACGCCGGCCAGGGCGATGATGCCCATGACGCTGACAACGCTCAGGCTGTAGCCCATGATGAGATGGCCGATCACCGCCCCGACGATCCCGAACGGGATGCTGAGCATCACGATCAACGGCTGGAAATAGCTGCGGAACGGAATGCCCAGCAACACGTAGATGACCAGCAGCGCGACGATGAAACCGTTCCGCAAGGCTGCCAGGATCTCGCGCATGTCCTCCTGCTTGCCCTGAAAGCTGTAGCTCAGTCCCGGGTTATCCCGCACGAGCATCGGTAGGACCGTTTCCGACAGGTTGGCCAACACCTGGTCGGTCTCGCTTTCGGGCGTCACGTCCGCGGTGACCTGGATGGTCCTCCGCGAGTTGCGCCGATCGATGGTGGTGTAGGCTCGACCGCTCTGCACGGTGGCCACCTGGTGCAGCGGGACGTCCGCACCGGCCGGCGTGCGCACGATGAACGACTCGAGGTCATGCAGGCTGACCCGGGCCACCTTGGGCAGACGCACCATGACCCTGATCTCGTTACGGCCTCGCTGCTGACGGAGCGATTCGGCCCCGTAAAACGAACTTCGCAACTGCCGGGCGACTTCCGCCGCCGTCAGTCCCAGGCTGCGACCTTCGGGCGTCATCTGGAAGTCGTACTGCTGCTTGCCGGGTGTGTAGCCGTCGTCGATGTCGCTGACGTTGGAGAACTGGGCCAACGCTTCGGCCAACTCGGTGCCGGCGCGGTCCAGCGTAGGAATGTCCCAATGAGCCAGTTCGATTGTCAGGGAAGGGCCGGACCCTGGGCCGCCCCGGTCCGCCTGGAAACGGATGGATTCCAGGCCCGGAATGAATCCGACCTGTTTACGCCATTTTTCGGTGAATTCGAAGGTGTTCATCGGCCGAACATCCGGATCGGTCATATAGGCGACGACGAACACCTGGTTCTGCCGGATGCTCGATCGGACGCCTCGCATCAACTGGTGGCCTCCGTTCTCATCGGCCACTTCCTGGACCGCCCCGACGATGCGATCGCTGACCTCTTCCAAGCTCGCCAGGGGCGAGCCGTAGGGCAGCATGGCCGTCACTACGGAGAAATCCGCTTCGACCCTGGGTGCCATCTGGAAACCCAGCCGACCGCTGGCGACATAGCCCACCACCACCGCCAGCACCGCAAGACTGATGGAGACCGTGAGGTAACGGGCCTTGAGCGCCAGGTCCAGCAGCGGACCGAAAATGTTTTCGATGGAGCGCGAGATAAAGGCGCTCAGCCGGTCCTGAACGCGGTGGACCGCTCTCCCGAGCCGGGTAGCGTTTTCCTTTTTCACGTGTGCCAGATGCGCGGGCAGCACGAACAGCGATTCGAAGAGCGAAACGATGAATACAGCCGACACTACGAGCGGCACGACCCGCCAGACCTTTCCCATGGTACCGGGGATGAACAGCAAGGGAGCGAACGCAGCCAGGTTCGTCAGAATGCTGTAGGTGACGGGTATCGCCACATCCTGCGTTCCACGGATGGCTGTCGAGACGCAATCCTTGCCCACGCGGCGATACTCGAAAACGTTTTCGCCGACCACGATGGCGTCGTCCACCACGATCCCGAGCGCGACAATGAACGCGAACATCGAGATCATGTTGATGGTCACGTCCATCGGGGGCAAAAAGATCATGGCCCCAATGAACGAGACCACGATTCCAACCGTAACCCAGAACGCCAGCTTGTAATCGAGGAAGATGGTGAGGATGATCAGCACCAAGGTCAGGCCGAGCAATCCGTTCTTGGTGAGCAATTGCAAACGCTGGCGATAGATGTCCGATCGGTCGCGGCGGATTTCGAGATTGACCCCGGGCGGCAGGTCCGGCTGAATCTCTTCCAGTTTGGTCTTGACCGCCTGAGAGACGCCCGTGGGGGTCTGGTCCCCGATCCGAAAGATTTCGAGATTCACCGCGGGTTGGCCGTTGTAGGTGAGGAACTCGTAGGTCTCGGCGAAGGCGTCCTTGACGACGCCGATGTCGCGGATCAGCAACTGCGTGCCGTCGTCGGCGGTGATCACCGGAATCTCGCTGAACTCCCGGGCCCAGTCCCGACGTTCCCTCATCCGCAGGAGGACTTCTCCCGCATCGGTGCGGATGCTGCCTCCGGGAATCTCGACCGAGGCGGTGCGAATGCGCGCGGCGATCTCGTTCAGCGTGAGGTTATAAGCGCGGAGGTTCTCCTGCGGGACCTCGACGCTCACCTCGAAGATGCGATCCGGCTCCAGGTCGATCTGGGTCACTTCGCCGCCATCCAGGATGCGGTCGCGAACCTGCTCGGCGAGCACCCGCAATACCCACTCATCAGCGTCGCCATAAAGGATGACGTCCAGGACGCGTCGTTTATTGGTTACCAGGACGACCTCGGGCTGTTCGGCGGATTCCGGAAACGTCGTGATGCGATTGACTTCCTGCTGGATCTCCTGATAGATGCGCTGTCGGTTGACCCGCGGCTGGAGCTCGGCCGTGACGGTCCCCGAGCCCTCACGGGCCACCGAGCGGATTTCCTTGACGCCGTCGATGCCCCGGATCCCCTCTTCGATGGCCAGAATGATGCCCTGTTCCACCTCTTCCGGGCTGGCTCCCGGATAGCGAACCGTGGCTGTGACGAGGTCCAGTTCGAACTCGGGGAAGATCTCCTGCTTGATGCGCAAGGCGGTGATCAGGCCGCCCAGGACCAGAAAGATCAGCAGCAGGTTGGGTGCCACCGAATGCCGCGTCATCCATGCGATGGCTCCGCGGCGGTCGAGATCATCCGGCAATCGAGACATCATGCAAGATCCTTAATCGCTGCTTGCCGCCAGCGGCTCCAGGGGGTGGGCGGGGTCCTCGGGTTCAAGTGAGGCGTCCGGCTCGACATCCAGCAGTCTCAGAGCCGTGCCTGCTACCGGAGCGGAGATATCGGTCGTCACGAGCCGCTCTCCGTCTTCAATTCCTCGTCGAACCAGGACCGTATCCTGGTTGCCCCACACGATCTCGAGCTCGCGAATCTCCAACTCGTCGCTGGAATTCATCACCCACGCTTGCCGACCCTCGCGAAGGGCTGTGCGGGGCAGTGCGATCACATCCTGTGCGGGCCTCCCCTCGATGGCGACGTTGACGTAGGCGTCGATCAGCAGCGGCAGGCCGTTGCCGTTCCCCCGGTCGATGCAGAGCGGATCAGCCACCGAGATCAGTACGCGCGCCATGCGACCGCGCGGATCGAGTTCGCCGACCAGTTGCACCACGCGCCCGGTCCATTCGCCCTGCACGCCGGTCGCGAGCTCCTGCCGAATCACTGCCTCCGAACCGCCTTGGCCCTCCGCGTCGGGGAAATCGATCCATTGCAGCTGGTCGATGGGCACCGCGGCCTGGATCCAGTATTCGTCCGTACCCACCAGTGTCGCCAACTGAGTCTGCGACGACACCTGGGCGCCGAGGTCCACGTGCTCGGCGATGACCATGCAGTTGAACGGTGCACGCAGGGTGGTCCGTTCGAGGTCGAGTTCCGCCGAACGCAGCGCCGCTCGGGCCGCCTCGAGCATGGCCCGGGTCTTCAGCAGATGGGGTTGGCGAAGGGCAAGCTCGCGCTCCAGCTCGCTGGCTTGGTCGTGCATGCCGAGCAGTCCCCACTCCCGTTCGGCGATCTGCTGATGGCCCGCCTCGATCTTCTCCTCGTATTCCGCCTGTGCAATCTGGCTTCGGGTCCGGCGCACCGCCAATTCGTAGTCGACCGGATCGATCTGGAGAATGAACTCGCCGGCTTCGAATCGCCCGCCCGGTTGAAGCTTGGGGCTCACCTGGACGACCTCGCCGCTGACGCGCGGTTGCAGGATCACACGCTGGGCCGGCATCACGGTGCCCATGACGCGCACGGTGGCCGTGGCATCGCTTCGTTGGAGAGTCATGACGGAGACTGGCACCGCCTGCCGGACGGGGGCACGGCGTTCGGCCTGGGGGGCGGTTTCGATGAGGTGCCTGGCGCCGAGGATTCCGCCGGCGACAACCGCCAGCGGAAGCAGATAGAGAATCACGACACGGAGCACCGGCAGTAGAAAGCGCCCGGCGAACCCGGGCGGCGGGCTGGCAGGTCTCATGGCAGGCGGTGATTCCGCGGTACGCTTGGGTTTCAGAGTCGCCGTGTCAATACGCATCATACCGAATCCTTCTCTGCGGCCGCCTGCTCGCTCAAGCGAACGGGGGCCTCCAATTCGCGCGTCCAGGTTCCCCCCAGCGCACGGTAGAGGTTCAGTCGTATCGTTAAGAGCTCCCTCCGGCTCTGGACGATCATTCGCGTCAAGGCCTGGGTACGTTCCAGGGCACTGAGTACGGGAAGATAATCGGTCAACGCGCGACGGTAGCGCTCGCCCGCTTCGTTCAAGGCGTCCTGGGCATCTTTCAGCTGCTCGCGCAGGGCAGCGAGGTATTCGCGCTGATAATTCTCTTCGACCAGCGACGCTTCCACCTCCTGGATGGCCGTCAGCACCACGAGCCGGTATTCCGCGAGACGCTCTTCCACGACCGCCAGCGTTCTCTCGATCTCCGCCTTGCGTCGAAACCCGTCGAAGATCGGCCCGGTCAGGCCGGCGGCCACACTGATAAACCAGTCGTCGAACATGTGACGGATGTTGGCGGTGCTGTAGCCGATGCCACCGGTAAGCCGAAGCGTCGGGAGCAGGTCCGCACGCGCCGAGGCGACACGGTAGTCCGCTGCCTGAAGCCGTGACAACGAGGCCCGGATGTCGGGACGGTGAATGAGCAGCTCGGCCGGGATGCCCGTAGGCGGCAGGGGAGGGACATCGGCCAGATCGTATGCGCCGATCTCCAGGGCTGTGGTCGGCAGTTCGCCCAGCAACACCGCCAGGTCCTGCCTCAATAACTGCTCGCTGGCCTGGACCAGTGGGATCTGCCGTCGCACCTCGTTGACCGCCTGCCGCTGCTGATAGACGTCCAGGGCGGAAACCAGGCCCGTTCGAAACCGCAGTTCGACCAGATCGAGATACGTACGATTCGTTTCCAGTTGTTCAGTGAGGATGCGAAGCAGTTCCTGATGTTCCAGAATGCGCAGCCAGCGGTCGGTGACTTCCGCAGCCAGTGTAATGGCGGTCGCTTCGAGGTCCTCGCGGCTGGCGACCACATCGTATTGAGCGGCCCGATACTGCGTAAAGATTCGGCCCCACAGATCCACTTCGTAGGCAGCCGCCAACGACAGGTCGAACCGCCGCGTTTCCGTAACGACGCGGCCGCCGCTCTGGGGTGAGGCTGTCCCGGTCCTCGTCGAGGTGCCGCCCCCGGCGCTCGTGCCGTCGCCGTCAGGTCCGCCCAATCGCTGCTGAATAGCAGTTCTCACCCCACGCTGGGCTCCACTGACAGCGGCATCGCGGATCTGCTCGCCGGGCGAAGGCCGATCCCCATCCACGTGCGTCACCGCACGTCGATAGCTGGCGCCTCCCTCATAATCGAATTGCGGATAGAGCCCCGAGGCCGACTGACGGGCCACTGCACCCGCCTGGTCGAGGCGGGCCCACAACTGACGGAGCGTCAGGTTTTCCTGCATGGCCTGGTCGATCAGCTCGTTCAACGGGTCGCTGCCGAAGTCGTGCCACCATGGCGTGTTTTGTGCACCCACTTCATTGCCGAGGCTGAACTGCTCGGGCAGTTCTCCCTCCGGCGGTGCGTCACGCTGGGGCAGAAAGGCGGTACAGCCTGCCGACAGCAGCAGGGCCGACGCGTACGTGAAGCAGGAAATCGCCAGTCGGCGGTACGCTCGATTCACGTGTCCTCCCCCTTTTCATTGCTGTTTCCGTTTCCCATGTGCATGAGGGCATTCAATGAAAAGGCCGACACGTGCTCGGCCATCCATTTCAGATCTTCGGGAGTATAGGTGAGATAGGGCATCAGCCGCGAAGCGACCGCCCGATTGCGCACAAGGTGGATGCACTGGCCGATGATGCTCTGGACGCACAATTCCACCTGCCGCTGAGCGGCCTGCCCGCCCATCAGCTGCCGGACGATCTCGCACAGAAGGCGAAACCGCGGCCCGATGAATTTGTCCACCACCATGTCCAGCGCGCCCGTCGGCTCGGCCAATTCCATCATCATGAGCCGTTCCGCATGGACCGCCGAATGCCGACCGCCCATGACCCGGTGCAGGAACGCGGAGACGAAGGCCCGCAGCCGGAGCTTCGGATCGAGGTCGGGATCCCGCGCCGCCTGGAACTCCTGGTGGGCATCGATAGCTTCGTGCGCCGCCTCGATGACCGCCCGGTACAGACCTTGCTTGTCGCCGAAGTAGTAGTTGATCGCGTTGAGGTTCGCCCCCGCGCGCGCAGCGATCTCCCGGACGGTCGTTTTGCGGAAACCTTTTTCCGCGAACACCTCCGTCGCCTGGGTCAGTACCTTATCGCGGGTACTCGAACATCGCTCGGTGACATCCACAGCCGGGGCTCCCGTATACGCGCGTTTAAAACACTTGAATGATAAAGCATGGGGGCCAAGAGGACAAACGTAAAAGAGCTGGCTCTATTTCAAGTGAATTCGGAGGGCGGGCCTCGCGGACGCCAATTACAGTTGCCCGTCAATGAACGGCTCATCGGCAATGACGTGCACCGCTGCACGGGGGAAGCTCACGAAGACCTCGGTGCCGGGACGCCATTGTCGGCCGACGTACAGGCCCGGTACCGCCAGGTTCAGTTCGCCCTCGAGACGCAGTTGCGGTCGGAACAGGGCGGTGGGGTCGGGCAGGATACGCGCACTAAAGACGGCTATCCCATCCCCGGACAACGGTTGTTCCGCACTGACAGCCATGTGCTCTGGAGCGATGACTGCCTGGGCGTTTCCGGGCGGCAAGGACGTATCCGCAACAGCCGTCGCACCGATGTAGAACCGTCGCCGGCCCGAACCGTCCTCTCGGATCTGGCCGACTGTCAGTGTCGGCAAACGCAGCAGGCGGGCGACGAAGAGGCTGTTCGGTCGCTGGAATATCTCTTGAGGTGTGCCCGTTTGAACGATTCGGCCCAGCCGCATGATCGCCAGCCGGTCACCCATCCGCAGCGCCTCGTCCATCGAATGGCAGATGTGAAGCGTCGTCACGTCGAAGCGGCGTCGGATCCGCAGCAGCTCTTCCATGACCTCGTCGGCGGTGGTTTCGTCCAAGGCACAAAGCGGCTCATCGAGCAGCAGCACGTCGGGTCGGATCAGCAGGGCCCTGCCCAAGGCCACGCGCTGCCGTTCGCCTCCGGAGAGCCTCGCCGGATAGCGGTCGGCAATGTGCTCGATGCGCAGCAGGCTGAGCATGTCGTCGGCCAGTGCCGGCCATTGACTTCGCGGGATGCGCCGGGCAGCCAGCGCGAATTCGAGGTTTTCGCGGACCGTCTTGAAAGGCAGCAGCGCATAGTCCTGCGGCACGTAACCCATACACCGTTTCGCGGGGTCCAGCCGCGTGACGTCCCTGCCCGCGACGTAGACGCTGCCGGCCTGCGGGGTCCGCAATCCGCAGATCGATTCGATCAAGAGCGATTTGCCCGAACCCGTCGGGCCCATCAGCACCGTGCAGACGCCCGGCGGCACGTCGAGCGACACGTCGCGCAGCGCGAAGGTGCCCACGTCGACGCGAAGACCGCTTATGGAAAGTGCGACTCCGCCCGTCATAGCCACCTTCCGGGCCCGGCCCATCGCTTGAAGACCGCCAATGCGATCAGCGCCACCATCACCATCAGCAGGGAGATCGCCAACGCCATCTGAATCCTGCCGATGGAAAGTTCCAGGTAGACCGACGTCGCCAGGACCTCGGTGCGCCGACGCGTCGTGCCGGCGAATACCATCATCGGGCCGTAGAGGCCCATCGCCTGGGACCACGTGATGACCGCGCCGGCGACGATGCCGCTTCGGATCATCGGAAGCGTCACCCGCCAGAAGACCTGGAAGGGCGAGCAGCCCAGCGTGCGGGCGACGTTCTCGATGCGCGGGTCGATGGCATCCAGTGAGGCCTTGACCGTCCGGACCGCGTAGGGCGATACCACGAGAAATTGCGCAAGCACGATCCCTGCCGCCGTGTAGACGAACCGCGCCCCCGTCGCTTCGATCGCGCGTCCCAACGGCGTCTGAAAGAACACCAGCAGACTCACGCCCATGACGAGCGGAGGCAGGACGATCGGCACGTCCACGAGTGCATCGAGCAGCGGTCGCCAAGGCACGCGCGCCCGGCTCAGGGCGTAGGCTACGGGAATCGCCACCGCCAGCGAGAGCAGCGACGCTATCGTGGCAGTCGTCAGCGACAGGCGAAGCGCGAACAGGATGTCCTCGCTTCGGAAAATCTCTATGAAATTCGCGGGGTCCAGGTAGGCGGCGTTCGCGCCGAGCAGGATGAGCAGGAAGCCCGTGTAGGCGAACAGCGTCGTCACGGCGCCCATTTCCAGGAAGGTCAGATCGGATCGCCCGCGCGATGGACCGCGCTGCGGCGTGCCCGGCAAGAGCGGCGAAGGTTGGGATGGTACGGATCGTTCGTCAGGTAGGGCACGCGGATTTCGTGTCATGGCCGATCATCCCCCGTCGGCGTGGGAACGGATCGGCTGTAGCCCATCTCCTCGAAGACCGCTCTGCCCCAAGGCGATTCGGCCAGGGCCATGAACAGCTCGGCCGCCTCGACATCCCGGGCATGTTCGAGCAGGCATACCGTGACCCGGATCTCCGGAAATTCGATGCCGGGGGATACGATGTCGAGCCGGTCCCCGTAAAGGGCCGCCACGAAGTTCCATGCCATCCCGACGTCGATGTGGCCTTGGGTCAGCGCGAGCGCGATCTCGTTGTGCCCTCGGGTCTCGATGCGGATGTTGCTTCGGACCGCATCCAGCAGGTCTCGTTCCCGCAGCGCATCTTCGATCATGACGCCGGCTGTCGAATACCGCGCATCGGGCAGGCCCAGCTGGAGTCCGGGACGGGCAAGATCCGCGAGCGATTCGATCCCCTGCGGGTTGCCCGGCGGCACGACGATGGCCGGCGCGAGATGGCCCACAGCCACCGCACGTCGCAAAAGCCCCTTTTCGTCGACGCGGTCGGCATAGGGGTCGTGGCAGATGTACAGATCGCCCACGTTGCCCAGTTCGATGGCTGACAGCAGCTCGGCCGACCCTCCGAAGTTGAAACGCACCGCGATGCCGTGACGATCCTGATATTCGCGGGCGATTCGCTCAGCCACCGGCCTCATCGAGTTGCCGCAGTGGACGACGATCTCGCGGTCCGCCTGGATGGCGACGAACGTATCGTCGGTCTTTTCCGAGACTGTCTCCGACGGCGGCGGGGTGGTCGATTTCGGGCGCGAACGCAGACCGACGATGACGATCAGAATCAGTACCAGCGCGAATCCCGCATAGGGCAGATATTTTTTCATGCGATCACTTTTCCGATTGATCCCCGGGTACCTCGTAATGATGCGCTTCGAAAATGCCGGCAGCTACGGGCGAGGCGAGGAACTCGACGAACTCGCGGGCGGCAGGCTTGACGCCATCATGGTCGACCAGGCCCGCGACGAGCGGAGCGGTGACATTCTTCTCGGGCGGTATCGTTACGACCTCCGCATTGTCAAGCCGAAGCGCGACTTCGCGCCAGACGATGACAGCGTCCAGGTGGCCGAGACTGACACCGCCGGCCAACTCCGGGGCCGTCGCGGCTGTGAATACCACATTGGGGACAAGCGCGTCGGCCGACAGCCCGTGGCGTTCGAGCAGTTCGGGGACGATCCGACCGATCGCGGTCGCGCGTTCGTCGCCCAGTCCCACCCTCAGCTGCGATCGGGTCAGGTCGGCAAGAGTCTCGATGCCGTGCGGGTTGTCCGCTTGCACCATGATGGCCGGCACGAACAGGGCGATGTGCTTGCTGTCGCCGATGAGCCCTTCGCGGCGAGCCTCCTCGATGTAGTACGTGTCGCCCGGCAAAAACACGTCCGGCACGTCGGGCGCGAGCTTCAACTGGCTCAGCAGCAGGTTCGACGCTCCGTAGTGGGTCTGCACGCGGTGGCCGGTGCGCCGCTGAAACGCGCCGATGATCTCATCGATCGGCGGGCGCATGGCCGCTCCACAGAAGAGGACGATTCGAGTGTCGTCGACCCGCCCGGCGCCCGGCATGCGCATCAACAGAACGATGGCCGTCACCGCGACCAGCAGTGCAGCCGTGATTGCGAATCTCGACATCATAGAGCTTCCGCGCATGCCAAAAAAACGCTCACACCGCCCTAGGGTGCAGGCTACTGGCCGGTCCGGCTCAGGCGTTCCTCCTCGATGACAGCCTGGATCCCATTGAGTACCGGCGGCAGAGTCGAAGCCGCGTCCGCTCGCAGTTCGACGACGAGTGCGTCTTTCACCTCGACTGCTGGGATTTCCAGGCTGTAACCGCGGTTCGTTCCGCCGGTCCGGGCAGCCA
Source organism: Phycisphaerae bacterium (assembly GCA_003557125.1). Taxonomy (GTDB): domain Bacteria; phylum Planctomycetota; class Phycisphaerae; order UBA1845; family PWPN01; genus PWPN01. The sequence continues at coordinate 13,289 of PWPN01000141.1, forward strand.
CATCGAGACCACTTATCACGGATCGGCCCTGTACCAGGACGTCGAAGATCCGATCACCGGCTTTGGCGCGGGGTTCGGCGAAATGGAGACGCACGGTGTAGGGTTGGGGGTCGGCGTCTGCGTCCCACGCCAAATCCAGCGAAATCCGGTGCACCCCGGCAACCCCGGACGCAGCCACCCACGACGGTGTATCGCCCGGGTTGTCGGATGCGGTAGCGATCATGGACGAATGACTCGCGAACCACTCCGCATCCAACGCGTCAAGCGTGACAGGGACATTGGGAGACGGGCCGCCGGTGCTGGGATGGTTCATCCAGAGAAGCCCGCTCTCGTCCAAATGGTTGCCGGGCGCACCGAGATTGATGCCCACCCGACGAATGAGTCCGTCGCCGAGTTCGATGGCGTTGGAAGTCCACATCTCGACGTCGTTCATGTGGATCAGGGCCAGCGAAGTCTGGTTCTGGTACGCGCACGTGCAGGTTCGCGTGTAGTCCGGCGCGCTGAGCACGCCGTCGGCTGCGATCATGTTATTGGTGCATCCGGATCGGAAACCGCCAAGATTGGCGGTCCCCGCGTCGCGGGCCAGGTCCGCGATGCCGGCTGCCCCCGACCGGAACGTCAGCAGGTGTTTGCTGGCGTTCTGCGTTCCGCAGCCGTAGGTCCGCGAATAGGTCCAGGGGATCGGCAAGTCGGTCAAGGGATGGATGCGCATGTGGTCTTTGCCGGTGAGCAGATCGATGGCCGGTTCGTTCCGGCCGCCGGTGATGATGTTTTCGTGGATCGCCAACGGGCCGGTATGTCGCTCGCGGCGGTCCCAGAGCACCGTCCCTCCGGGCGGGTCCCAGAGCATCGTTCCGCCGGCACCCCGGTACGCGACGATGCGGTCGCGCGGTTCGTCCTCGGGCGTTCCTCGCGCCCCGGTCCGACCGGCCTGGATGAGGATGTCGTGCGAGGCGGAGTACCCCAGCCAGGTCCCGAAGACGTCCTCATCGTGTTGCCAGAGTACTTCGCCCGTGAGGGCGTCCATCGCCAGGAGCGTCGCGGGAGGTGCGCTTTCACCCCGACGTTCGAGCTTGGCCATCGCGTTGGGGGAGAGCCCGTCGATGGCGAAAACCACCTTCCGTCCGCTCCGGGCGTTGGCCGACGCGATGATCGCGTTGTGGCG
>PWPN01000252.1 GCA_003557125.1 Phycisphaerae bacterium
GCTACAGGGTGGTACGGGCGTCTCGCCCGTTCGGAGTATGACCGCACTGGCGGACAAGCCGCCAGTGGCACCCGGCGTACTGCTCGTGTGCACACATCGCTGCATTCATACGTTGACCGCAGGATCACTCTTTACGGTCGCGGCTCTGCCAGAAGCATTTGCGATGGCGAAGGTCAGGGGGCGGGCGGCTCGGGCCAGCGTGCGGGATGGCGTTCGAAGAGTTCGAGGCTTTCCTCGACGCGTGCACGGTAGCGGCGCTCGACGTATTCCTGCGTCGTAGCAGTCATTTCGGCTTTGCCCGTGGTGATTTTCATGGGGTGCCCGTCGCGATCCACGAACGTTTCATCGTAGGGCGGCAGCAGCCCTTCGCTGCCGCGAAGCCGGACGGCTGAGCGTACCTGGCCGTCGATGACGACCTGGGTTCCCTCGACGACTTCGAGCGTTTGCAGGCTCAGGCCTCGCCGATCGCTGTCGTAGGCTGCGAAGGCATAGAGTTCCGGTCTGTCCAGATCGATGAGCCGCGGCAGGATCGCAAAGAAGGCAGGCCCGGCGAAGCTCGGATCGATCTGGATGACTTTCTCTTCCATCTGTGGTGCGTTGAAAGTGGGCGAATACGCGACGAGCAATTTGTCGCCCTGTCGCATCCCTGTTTCGGCACCGACCAGGACACGGCGATTCTGGGCGTTCGATGCGGGCGGCAGGATACGGATGCGGTTGTCCCACTGGCTGAAGTCCATCGCGTTGGCGACAAACATGGCTCGGACCGTGTGCGTGACCGTCCCATCCGGGTCGAAGTGCCAGCCGATTTCCTGCACACCCACGCCTTGACGGCCCGCCAGGGTGGTCCCGGACTGCTGGACATGGACGAAGCCCGTTTCCGTGCCGTCGCGGACCACGCGATAGTACGCCTGGACGGGCTCGTCGAGCCCGAGCCCGAGCGGTCGGCCCGCGATCGAAAGCAGCAGGTTCGTTCCCCGCTGAAGTGCGGTATCGACCTGCCGCTGTGCGTTTTCGGTCCGCAGAAACCGAAAGCTTGCCACGATGTTGTCGAATGCGCTTCGGGCAGTCCGTTCGTCGGCGATAGGGGAGAGCATGATGAGCGTGAAGTATTCCTGCCCCCGGCGCGGGATGACCGCCTGCTGATGAAACCATTGCGCGTCGTCCGAGGTCGTCTGCGCCTCGAAACGGACGATCTCCCGATCGGCGGCGCGATCGGTGTCCGCCCGAAGCTCCTGCATATCCGGGTCGCGCGTTCTGAGGTCGTTGCGAAGGCGTTCGAGCATGTCGCGCGTGCTGAGCGGTCGGGCAGTCTGCCAGTGGCGGACGACCAGCGACCAGAATTCATCGAGTTGGACGAATCGAGCCAGTTCGGTTTCGTTCGGACCGGTCGAGCGTTTCTCGCGGACGATCGAGGCCCCGGCCGGGTACGCGACCGAGAAGGCGAAGCTTCGATCGACGTACGCCTCTGCCAGTTCGCCTCGGGGGGCTGCATCGGTTTGGCCATGCAGTTCGGCAGGCCGGCCCGTCAAGCAGGCTGCACACAGCAACCCGATCAACGGAATTGTGCCCGATCTTCTGGAAGGTCGATTTGGCAGCATCTCGACTCGGTCCTCTCTTTCAGGGCCGTTCGCCGGAGCGTCCCGTCTCCGGGGGGACCCCTCGGAAGGCAGGTCGTTGGACGTCATCGATCCGTTCTTGCCAGAGCGCTCCCGCGAAATGGATGCTCCAAAGTCGGCCTTGCGGATCGAAATACAGGTCGACAGGCGATGGATCATAGTCCCGGAGCAGTCGGACGAGCCGACCCATGCGTTCGGCCCCGGGCCCAGGAAGCGGCGCGTCGCCCAAGGGCAAGGCCAGCCAGCTGTAGGGCTCCTCGATGAACATTTCCGTCGAGGTAAAGGCAACAGGTTGCGGATCGTCTTCCGATGCCAGCGCGCCGAGAACTTCATTCAAAACCGGATCGCATCCGAAAGTGTCCCCGATCGTGACCTGCCAGGCGATCGGCGAACGGCCCTCGGCGGCCAGTTCCCGGCGGACCAGGTCCGTATCGGGCAGACGCAACTGGGTGTACTGGATATCCGGTCGCCCGCGCTGTTGCCGTTCGAACCTGTGACTGTGCGCACGGGTATCGTCACGAACCATCCACTGCTCTTCGATGGTCACGGGCAATGCGATCCCGGGTGTGGCCGGTGGATAGGTTACACTCAGCCTCCACCACGCATGACCTTCGTCGTCGGTCTGCGTTCGATAGGTTCGCACTTCGTGCATCGGAGGCAGCCCGGGGCCGTGTATCCGGAACCGCTCCCCGTCTTGGATTCGTTCGTGCCAATGAGAGGCCAGGCCTGTCCGCGCAAGCGCTTCGAGGCGTTGACGTCCATTCCGGGTCGCCTCTTGGAGGTCGTACATTTCTTCGAAACCGGTCACCTGACTTTCGGCCATGATCGACGTGCTGACGTTTACCAGCGCTTCCCAGCCATCCGGTTCGGCCCTGCCGACCAGTAGCAGTGCGGTCTGCGAATCGACCTCCGCGCCCCAGATCAGCAACGGATTTTCCATGGGGTCCGTAGCTGGCAAATCCATTCGCACTGTAGTGCGGTCGCCGACGGTCACCGTTTCGGTTTCTGCGGTCAGCTCGATGCGTTGGCGTGCATTATGCGCATGGGAGGTCACGACCTGGTCCAGCGTGCGGGGATCGGCCAACGGGACGCGCCCGATTTTCAGGTGCCAGCCATGCGAACGTCGTCCGCCTTGCAGAAGCAGGGGCGCGGGATCGGCTGGAGTGGGTGTCTGCGGAGCGACCAGCTTGGCGTCGTCCGGCAGATCGAACAGAATCCCGGCGGCACGCATGTGAGCCTCTGGTGCGTCGACCCGGGCCATGCCCGTCAGCTCGAGGTGGCCGGCGACATTGGCCAGCATGGCAAGGTCCTCTTCGAGCGGGGGGTGCGGCACGGCGATGAGCAGGCCGATGATCTGGCCGTCCGGCGCGATCGCGGTTCGCACGAGAAGGTGCATGCGGCTCCGATCCCTGCGGGAAGGCCCGAATACAGCCATCCAGGCGGGCAAAGGGCCGATCGTCGCCCAGTCGGCCTGGAGGAGCTCACCGGTGCCGAACATCTCGGCCAGCTGGCGGCCGGCCAGCACGGCGTCGGTTCGTACCGTGCCGTTCGCCCGGGTCAAACCTCGAAAGAGAATGAGGCGTTCAGCGGGGCTTCGAGGGGATTGGAGTTCGAGGACGATGCCGGGAACTCGATCGGCACGGCCCTGGACGACCTCCCAGTCGACCGGCAGGCGAACGCTCAAGCCGGCCTCGGGCAGTCGGCGGGGTTGGTCTTCGAGCGCCACGTGACGGGCGCGCGCCTTGGCGAAAATCAACCAGCTGGCCAGCAAAATGCAGGCAGCCAGTAGCAACGCGGCGACCAGCGCAGCACGGCCGGGGTGGGCGGGGCGCTCCTGTGTGACCATACGATACATAAGGGAATTATCTTAGGTAGGACATGCGGGGTTTGCAAACCTCGCGTAGGTATGAGCTTACCGGACGCAGGGGGGTGCTATTGACGATTTCGAGGCGATCCCGTAAATTTCAGATTGATCGCCCTCCGCATGGCGGCGACCTTACACTTGAGGGCCCGGCAATGGTCATCGGGGCAATGCGGCCGCCAGACGCCGAAGTTACCAGTTGCTTTGAACGAAGGGAGGACGGCCGGTGCTGTTTACCATAACAGGACGGCATATCGAAGTGACCGAGTCGATGAAGGACTACGCGGAGCAGA
>PWPN01000348.1 GCA_003557125.1 Phycisphaerae bacterium
CCAGCGCTCTTGAGCGCTACTATATTGAACGATTGTCGACTCCGGAGGATCGCCAGGTTGTCAGGCGCCTCGTTGATGCATCGGGACTCGGTGCCCTCATCAAAGGGGGGCGGGCTTGAGCCGGGGCGTAGCGGAGCTGCGCGATCATCTAGCAGCTCTGTGCGCGGGGCTGACGCAAGGCGTGGGGATTGATGTTCGAGTAACGGAATCGGATTGGTCATTTGAGCCGACGCGCGGTGTCATCAATGTGTCGAGGCAACACCTAGCGGAGCGAGGCCCCGAGTTCTGTGCGGGCGTCCTTGCCCATGAGGTCGGCCACGTGTTGATATCCCGCTATCATCTTTTTTCCGGATCACAGCAGGGTCAACCCCTACTGAAGCTTCTACTCAATTCGATCGAGGATCCGAGGGTCGATCTATGGATGCAGCGCAGATTCCCGGGAGTGGTCAACTGGTATGATGCAGTACAAGCGTATTATGCGGACCTAGAGGATGATTGTGAATCTCTACCGGACTTCATTGCCCTGACTCTCGGTTGTGTGAAAGAGCCCTCGCAAGACTGGACGCCGATGGGGACGCCGCGACCGGCGGTTCGGCATGCCCTGGATGCAACAAGAGAAGCTCGCAAGACGTATACCGAAACGGCGCCGGCGGCCAAGGCCGAGGGTGCTCACGACGAGCGTGGTCATGCTGGCGTCTATCGACGCAGCGTGTTTCCACATCTGATCGATCCGGCAGGAGCAAGAGCCGATACCGAACACGAGCGACTGGTGCAGGTGTCAGCGTTTGAGGCTTTTACGATCGCAGAGCAGCACATCTTTCCCGAAGCGTTGCGGGTGCTCCAGGCGGACTGTCGAGCGCTCGCGACCGTGCTCGACGCAAGTGCCGATCTCAAGCGACGGGCGGCCCAAGCGGCGTCGCGGGAAGATTCCAGAGCCGCGCTTGGGGTTGTCCGCGACGCCCGCAAAAGCGCTCACTTTGACCTCGCGGGGTCGCCGGGACGCAGTGTGCTTCGGCTTGCGGGCACTGTCTTGATCCTGGCATTCGACGGATCGCGGCGCCTCATTCAGCCATCAAGGCCGTGGGGTCCGGGGCGTGCGCCCTCGCGCGCGAGCACGCATGTTTTTGGCGGCGGGCCGGACGAAGGCGCGCCATCACAACCGGGCACGCTCGGTGAGGACTATCGCGAGGCTGGCCCCGAGCTTGCCGAGCAAGCCCTCGCGTCGCAGGAGTCCGGTAGCTTCTACGAAGAGCAACGGGCCGGGGCCGCCTCTCAAATCGAGGTGCTGAGTGCATTCCTCGATGAAGTATTCAGGGAGCATCACCGCCCACAAGAGAGATCCGGCTATCCGAGTGGTCACAGGGTGAGTCTGAAACGGTTGATGGCGTTCGAGGCCGATCCACGCCGCTACAGCGGGCTCTGGAGTCGCAAACGGACGCCGCAACAGAAGGATCCAGCGGTTTCGCTACTGATCGACCTTTCTGGCTCCATGGCGGGCGACAAGTGCGATGCAGCATTAAAGGGAGCGATCCTCTTGGTGGAGGCGCTGGATCGTGTCGGCATTCCCTTTGCCGTAAATGGATTCCAAGATTGCCTGATTCCCTTTGTACGGCTCGGTGAGTGTATGACGTCTGAAGTACGTGCGCGAATCGGGGGAATGCCCGATGAGGTTTACGGAACAAGGATGCGCGGGAACAATAAGCCGCAGTTCAATGATGACGGACCATGCGTCCGACAGGCGGCCGAAGCGCTGGCGCAGTGGCCGGCGACCGACCGCCTCCTGATTGTTATCAGTGATGGGCAGCCGGCAGGAAAGCACTCAGGACCCAGTGATCTCGAGGATGCGCTTGCAGAGATCGACGCGATGCCTGCCGCTCCGAGAGTGGTGGGCCTCGGTTTGGGCAAAGATACTCGACATGTCGAAAAGTACTACGAGCATGCGGTCGCCGAAGTACCACCGAACAATCTCCCCGATGAGTTACGCACGATTGTAACCACGCTGTTCGACTGAGCGATCGTGCATGCACGCGCTCGATACGTAGGCAAATCCGCTGTTGGTGGATCACGCTGATCCACACTGTCGTGCCCGGCGGAACGTGAGCGAGCGCTTAAGTTGAGGCCCGATCGGGTCGCGTTAAGCGATGTTGCGGCACAAGAACTGGTCAGTGCGTCACTGGGCGCCGACGTGCCGGAATTCGCGGAAGGACGGAACCGATCTGGCGATATATTCCTTTGTGAACGATAGGGACCGCTGAGTGGCGCCAATCGCCAACAGTCAACTGCTGAAACGATCCGATCCATGGTGGAGCCGCTGACGGGCTACTCGGGGTCCGTGGCGGAGAAGCGGCGCTCCAAGTGCTGACGTCGGCGGTGGAGCTCGTCTAGACGGTAGGTAGTCCGGGCCTGGTCGTTGCGCCAGTGCTGAACCACGTTGTGGGGCGCACGATTGAGACTGTCGATGTCTTCAAGACGGCGCGTAAGCGAATCCAGTTTCTGCGTTAGGGCACGCGTTTGTTGATCTACATATGCGATGCCGGCTCCGCTATCGATGAGGCTACCGAAGAAAAGCAAGAATTCAGCGCTGCCAACCCAAGTGACCAAGCTGTTCCGCCCATGGACGATCGCCGATCCGCAGTCAATTGCACGGACATTGACGAGGCCGCTCAAGGCAATGCGAAACGACCGGTACCGACGGCGATCATCGGCTTCACCCACTTTGAGCGCGATCTCGAACTCCTGACTGGGCGGGAGTTGGAGCGCGGATCGTGTATGCCTAAGCGCGTGGATGACGCGTTGCAACCACTCGATATCCGCCTCCGCAGCGTGATCTAGTCGCGCGGCATCTGGAGTAGGCCACGTATTCCATGTGATTGCGTCTACTGAGCGGCCGCACTGTGAAGCGAGTTTTCGCCACAACTCGGCGGTAATGTGCGGGATCACGGGATGTAATAGCTGGAGAGTCTGCCCGAGTACATCGATTAGCGTATCGAGCGTCGCGCGCTTGCGGGCGGGGGAAGCCGACGTGTCGACAAGAACGATCTTGGCGAGTTCAAGATAGCCGTTTCCAAACTCCTGCCAAGTGAAGGCGCGCAGACACTGTGCCATGCGATCCAGGCGGCGTGCATCGAGGTCACAACCTGTGCTCGCTTTGATGCTCTCCAAACGCGAGAGGATCCAGCGATCGGGGAGGGTGTACCTCGGGGTGGCGGCTATTGTGCGGACATCCTGATGTGCTGTGTGCATCAACACAAACCTGGCAATGTTCCAGAGCTTGTTGCAGAAGTTACGGCAATGCAGCAGACGGTCTTCGTGAAAGTGGGCCATCTCTCGATTGACGGAGGCGACTGCCGCTAGCGCGAAGCGCATGGCGTCCGCCCCGTAACCGGGGATGCCATGCGGGAGTTTCTCGCGGATAGTGCGGGCGGTGGAGTCGCGCAGTTGGGGATTGGTCATGGTGGTAGACCGACGCGAGATGAGCTGTTCGGGCGTGACGCCGTCGATGCGATCGAGTACCGAGGTCCAACGTGTCGGACCGTGTGTAGCATCGCACTGCAGCCGGTGCACGCAGATGCTTTGGAATGGGATGTCACGCAGGAAATGGACACTGAGAAGAAGCGTGTTAGCGACCCAGGTGCTGTCATGCGGGGCGGCCATAAGCAGTGAATGCGGGTTCGGACTATGCGCTGTGCGACTCGGCTTCGACCAGCCAACTGTTAGCACGGGCGCGAGGGCGGCTACATACGAGTGAGAGAA
>PWPN01000385.1 GCA_003557125.1 Phycisphaerae bacterium
ATCTATCTCAGTGCCGTCGGCAAACGCGGGGCGACGCGCGTCGCTTCGCTGTGTCTCGATAAATCGCATTACGCAGCCGACCGGATCGCCGAGCTCGACGGGTTCGAAATGCGGTTCGGCTCGCCCTTTTTCAAGGAATTCGTCGTCCGCACGTCCAAGGACATCGACCGGCTGCTTGCGCATGGCCGATCCCGCGGCCTGATGGTCGGGGTCCCGCTCCGTCGATGGTCCGATGAGTTGCGCGATTGCCTGCTGATCGCGGTCACCGAGAAACGGACGCGCGCCGAGATCGACGCGTTAGTCAGCGCGCTGAAGGACGCATAATCTCACACGAGTTGAACCCGGCGTTTGGATTGCTTGTCGCCGGAAAAGCGGAGTGAACGCGTGGGTTACGATGTGGAACTGATTCAAGTGGCGATCGGGAAAGAGTGCCCTTTTCCCATAACGGCCGAGCACTTCGACCGAGGCGAAGCGGGAATCGAACCGTTCGAATCCGTCGAGGCTATCCGCGCGTCGCTGCTGAGTCTGGAAGGCAGCCGGGAGGGGCCTGACGAAACGATCGATTACCTCGGACAGGGGCTCAATCATGCCCGTTTCCAGGTGCGACCGAAGGCCATCCACGTGGAAAACGACCTGAATGCGGCCGAACTGCTTAAAATCTACAAACACCTGCTGGCGATCTGTCCGCGCCTCTTGATCCATGACCTGCAAAGCGGGCAGTTGCACGACGCAGCCAGCTTTGCGGACTGGTGGACGAGGCCTTTGTAGCTGCCTTGGGTTCCGAGCCGCAACCGTGAGGGAGCTGACCCGAAGGGGGACGGTACTCATGCACTGCTCACACCAGCAGTAGCACACGCCGCCCGTTCTCGTAGCGACCACCCGGGGATTGCCCGGCCAGGCACCGACGAGTGTGAAGGGTGACGAATCGGGGAGTAGACAGGTATGAGCAACGCACCGAGGGACGCCTCGACAAGTGTTTCCGTGATGAACGAGAAGCTGATTTTCGAGCGCAGCCATCCCGGCCTGTGCGCGGTGTCGCTCCCGACCACGGACGTGCCGCCGATCGACCGGTCGCGGGCCGTGCCGCCCGAATTGCTGGCCGACGCACCGCCCCCCCTGCCGGAAGTCGGCGAACTCGACCTCGTCCGACACTACACGCGCCTCGCGCATCGGCTGTTCAGCGTGGACGGCAACTTCTATCCGCTCGGCTCGTGCACGATGAAGTACAACCCGAAGGTCAATGAGTATGCCGCCGGCCTGCCGGGGTTGACCGCGCTGCACCCCTACCAGCCCGTCGAAGATCTCCAGGGAATTCTCGAGCTGCTCTACGAGACGCGCGTCTTCCTGGCCGAGATCGCCGGGCTCGCCGAAGTTACTCTCCAGCCCTGTGCCGGTGCCCACGGCGAGATGGCCGGCGTGATGATCATCAACGCCTACCACCGGAGCCGCGGGGAGGATCGCGTCAAAATCCTCGCCCCCGACACCTCGCACGGCACGAACCCGGCCAGCTGCACGATGTGCGGCCGACAAGCCTGCACGGTAAAGTCGCGACCGGACGGGAGGGTCGATCTGGACGACCTGGCCCGCCAGGTCGACGAGAATACAGCCGCCCTGATGATCACGAATCCCAACACGGCCGGCGTGTTCGACCCGCAGATTATCGAGATCGCCCGCATTCTGCACGATCACGGGGCACTGCTCTACCTCGACGGCGCGAATATGAACGCGATCCTCGGAATCGCTCGGCCGGGCGACTTCGGGGTCGATGTGATGCACTTCAACGTCCACAAGACCTTCAGTACGCCGCACGGTTGCGGTGGGCCCGGTGCCGGACCCGTGGCTGTGGCTGAGCATCTCCGCAGGTTCCTGCCGAGCCCGCAAGTTATCAAAAACGACGACGGCTCGTTCGACCTTCGGGATGACGGGCCGGATTCCATCGGGCGCGTCCGTTCGTTCATCGGGCAGATCGGCGTACTCATCCGCACCTACGCCTATATCCGTGCGCTCGGGCCGGAGGGTTTGCGACAGGTCAGCGAAAAGGCGGTCCTGTCGGCCAATTACGTCGCGAGCCGGCTCCGCGGCCATTACGAACTCCCGTTCGATCCCCCCTATGCGCACGAATTCATCATGGTCCCGCAGTTCCGCGACAAAGGCGTCACCGAGCTGGATGTCGCCAAGCGCCTTCTCGACGAGGGGATCCACCCCCCTACCATGAGCTGGCCCGTCGCGCACTGCCTGATGATCGAGCCGACCGATACCGAGTCGCTGGCGACGCTGGATACCTTCGCCGACGCCATGATCCGCATCGCCGAAGAAGCGCAAACGACCCCCGAACGTCTCCACCATGCACCGCATACGACGCCGGTTCGCAGGCTCGATGAAGTGCAGGCTGCCCGACAGCCCGATCTTCGCTGGCAGCCCCCGGCTGCGCCCCGCCAACCTTCCGAAGCGCAGTCGGCTGCAGCCGAACGGCGTGAGACTTAGCATCATGCCCGAACGGATAAGGCTATCCATGTGCCGATCTATACGTCAGTGATATGACACAGGAACGTGATGCCATCTCGATCGAAGCGACGCAGGCCGACCCGCTTGCTGCGCTGCGCTGGGTGCTCGACCCGCCGCTCGACGGCCCGATGAACATGGCCCGCGATGAAGCGCTGCTGACGCTCGTCGGGCAAGACCTGTCACCAGCGACACTCCGCTTCTACCGCTGGTCGCCGGCCACGATCTCGTTGGGATATTTCCAGTCGATTGCCGATTTCGAGTCGTTGCCGCCGCCGGCCGGCCGCTTGCCCGTCGTGCGCCGTACGACCGGAGGAGGAGCGATTCTCCACGACCGCGAACTGACTTATGCGCTCGTGCTGCCTTGGGCGCACCCCCTGCTCAAACGCGGTCCGAATACCCTTTACAATCAAGTACACGCGGCCTTTGCATCTCTGCTTGCCAGCCATGGGCTGGCCGTCACGCCGGGGCCGACCGCGCCAGGCGGCTGCTCGCACCGCGGGCCTTTCTTCTGCTTCGAGCGGCACAGCTGCTACGATCTGCTCCTCGAAGGGCAAAAGCTCATGGGCAGTGCTCAAAGGCGAACCCGCTGGGCGATCCTTCAGCACGGGTCATTGATCCTCGAGCGTACGCATTCGCAGCAGGCATCGGCCGCGGTGGCCGACGGGACTGAACTGGATATCGACGCGCATTTACCGGCCCTGACCCGCGCGATCGCAGGGGTCGCTTCGAACGAGCCCGAAGACTTCACGCAGGCAGAGCAAGCCCTGGCGAACGAACTTCGTGCCAAGTACGCCGATCCCGCCTGGACGCGCAAACGTTAGATCAACCGCCTGTGGCGAAAGTGCAATAGCGAAATGATCGTGTGTAGATGCCTCAGGCTGGCGGCACATCCCCCTCGGGAGGCGGGGCATCGAGCGCGGCGACGTTTTCGGGTGTTCCGAGGACGAATATCGCATCCCTCTCGTTCAGCACGTCGGCACCCGTCGGATTCGAGTGGACCTGGCCCGCTCTTCGAATCGCCAGAACCGTCACCCCATACCGGTTCCGGAGATCGAGCTCAGCCAGTGACCGCCCCGTAAGAAAAGAGTCGGCCGTCACCTCGAGCACCTCGACCTCCAGATCGGATACGTGAAACCGCAGGTCTTCCATGGACGTGCCCCAGGAGGTCGGACTCCGCAGCACGGCATACCCCCCCGCCCGGATCTCGGCCACGAGTCGCTCGATACGCTGACGGGGTACGA
>PWPN01000264.1 GCA_003557125.1 Phycisphaerae bacterium
GGGCAGTGCGGCCGCGGTGGCCGGGGGCTTCACGTCCGTCGCCTGCATGCCGAACACCCGGCCGGCCCTGGATGACGAAACATCGATCGACTACATCTACCGCCAGGCTGCGTGTGCGGACTTGTGCAACGTCTATCCCGTCGGGGCCGTCACGAAGGGACGCGAAGGGCGCGAGCTTGCCGAAATGGGCCAGATGGTCCGCGCCGGGGCGGTCGCGTTCTCCGACGACGGCAGCGGAGTGACCTCCACCGGCTGCATGTACCGCGCACTGCAATACGTCACGATGTTCGATCGGCCGATCCTCCAGCACTGCGAAGATCCGGATGTGGCCGAGGGCGGCGTGATGAACAGCGGCGCCGTCGCGACGCGACTCGGGATGCCGGGGATCAGCCCGATGGCTGAGGAGCTCATGATCCAGCGCGACCTGACCCTCGTCCGTGCCACGCGCGCCCGTTACCACGTCTGCCATGTCTCGACGGCCCGTTCGGTCGAACTCGTCCGCCAGGCCAAGGCCGAGGGGCTGCCCGTGACGGCCGAGGTCTGCCCGCACCATCTCCTGCTGACCGATCAGCGCTGCGAGACATTCGATACGAACTACAAGGTCAACCCCCCGCTGCGCACCAGCGAGGACGTGGCTGCGTGCATCGTCGGCCTGGCCGACGGGACGATCGACTGCCTCGTCTCGGACCATGCTCCGCACGGCATTCAGCAGAAAGAGCTCGAATTCCTCGACGCACCGTTCGGGATCATCGGCCTCGAGACCGCCCTGCCGCTCTACGTGCAGGCGCTCATCGACCCGGACGTCCTGTCATGGCCGGCGCTCATCGAAAAGCTCACCTGTCGCCCCGCGCGCGTCCTGTCGCTGGACAAGGGGACGCTTTCGGTCGGGTGCGATGCGGACGTCGTACTCATCGACCCCGAAATGACCTGGACGATCGACGTCGGCCAGTTCGCTTCCAAGAGCCGCAACTGCCCCTTCGACGGCTGGACGGTCCGCGGCCGAGCCGTCACGACCATCGTCGGCGGCCGAGTCAAGTACCGCCTCGAACAGTAACCGTGTCACCGCCGTCCGATAACGACAATCCTCTGCGACCAGCGCGAAAATTGCGGGAGGGAGCGAACCCGAACGGGCATGGCGGAGGTAACTCGTTTGCTCCTAATGAGTTACCATTTACGTACGCACATGGTCATGCCCACCTGATAATTTGCTTCGCAGAAATACCCCTCTCTTTGGTATAATCAATTGTCTCGAAAGCGTCGTGGAGACGAACGTGTGGCAATAACTTCTCTGTCAGCTCGAGGGACCCGGGCGGCGCTCTGCACCATAATGCTGGCAATCGCCAGCAAAGCGGTGACGGGCGAAGACATCCCGGCCCCGGAGCCGGTCCCGCATCTGCCGGCTGCGCCTGCGCCGTTCGAGTCGATGGCCGGGCGCGTCGGGCCGTACCAACCCCGCCCCCCGCGGCCGTTGCTCCGCGCCCGCCCGGGCGTGCGTATACCGCATGGCATCGCTGTCGGACCGCGCGAGCTGCAATGGGACCGGCTGGAGGTGGGGCCGCTCGTTCAGGAGGATCGGCAGTACGAGGGGCTGCCGGGGATTCCCGAGCGCATCGGCGTCAACCGCCCGCTGCCGGACGGCGCGATCACCTCCGACACGGCCGGCACGTGGACCACGCTCGAAGACGGGACCCGCCTGTGGTCCCTGCGGCTCGTCGTGCCCGATGCCCACGCGGTGCGCGTGCATTTCGATCGGTTCGAAGTGCCCGCTGCCGCGCGCGTTCTCGTGACGGGTTCGGCCGATGCGCCGGCCGACGTATATACCGCACGGATGCAGATGAGCGACGGTGGTTTATGGACCGCACCGGTCCGCGGCCCCGTCGTGCATATCGAGTACGAGGCGCCGGCGGACGCGATGGAAGAGCCGGCGCTGCGGATCCATGAGATCTCCCACATTTATCGCGATCCCTTTCCGTCGGATCGGATCCACGAGTCGCCCTATGACAGTCGCCCCATGAACGAAGTGCAGCAACTGCTCGATTGCCATGAGGATGTCAACTGCCACGCGGTGGACCCGGCTGTACGGGATGCGGTGGGGCGCATGATCTTCACCATTGGGTCTCATACCTACGCCTGCACCGGCACGCTGCTCAACGACATCGATCCGAATACCTTCGCGGGCTACTTTCTGACGGCCCATCACTGCATCAGCACGCAAAGCGCGGCGGACACGCTGACTGTCTACTGGTTCTATCAGACCGATACGTGCGACGGGGCCGTCCCTGTGCTCGAAGAGCTTCCGAAAACGCTCGGCAGCACCCTTCTGGCCACGAGCTCGGCTACGGATTTCTCGTTTCTGCGCCTGGCCGACGATCCGCGCGACGGACAAGGGTTCGCCGGCTGGACTTCGGCCGAACCTTTCAACGATGTAAGCATCATTCATCACCCGCAGTCCACGCACAAACGTATCGCGTACGGGCTGGCGACGACATCGCCGCCGATCTGCGTGGGCTGGCCGCTTTCGCACTACTGGTATGTGCGGCTCAACCTCGGCGCGGTCGAGGGGGGCTCGAGCGGCGGGCCTCTCTTCAACGACGTGGGCCAGGTCGTCGGCCAGCTTTTCGGCGCATGCTTCACCTGGGGCAACGAGCCCGGTTGCGACAATTATGACAAATACAACCTCATGTTCGGCAAGTTCGGGATAAGCTATCCGTTCTTTCAGAGTTACCTCAACACGATCATTCCCGACGACCCATACGAGCCGAACGACACGATCGAGGAGGCGGTCAACCTCGAACCGGGCCTGTACGAGCTGCGGCTCGTGGATTTCGACGATTATTTCGCGATCACGCTTCCGGTCGAGGGCGAGGTATCCGCGACGGCTCTCTACGATCCGGCCGACATGGATCTGGACCTCGAACTGCTTACGGAAGACGGTGACCTGCTCGACGAGAGTCGAGGGGCCTCGGGCACCGAGTCGGTCAGCGCCGTCGTGCCGCGCGGCACCTACATCGTCCGCGCCCACAAGAAACACGGATGGGGCGGCGATTACACGCTCGAACTGGCGGCGCCTCGGATTCGGGGCGACTTCGATCTCGACGGCGACGTGGACATGGACGACTTCGCCCACCTCCAGGTATGCCTGAGCGGCCGAGTCACCCCGCAGACGGATCCGAACTGTTTCAATGCCCGTCTGGCAGGCGATCTGGACGTCGATTTCGAGGACGTGACCCTGTTTCTGGAGTGCCTGAGCGGTCCGTTCGTTACGCCTCCGCCCGAATGCGGCCCTTGAACTCCGTCGCCCCCCTGCCGCTGGAATCGAGACGGCGATCCATCCAGGCGAGATGCCAGCCGATAGGCCTGAGACGTGCTGCGTTCGCGAGACGCCCCTCTCCTGCCCCATCGCGGCCGTTGAAGGGGCGATTCTGAGGATCCCCCACTTCCCCAAAGTTCCAGGGTGGAATCGGACAGCGCACTGCCCGTATCATAGAGGCATCGCAGAGAGCCCCCGGGAAGGGGTGATAGCGATCGCCGGAGAAGGCGCAGCCGGCGAGTACCCGAGCCCACAGTACATCCGATCGCAGCATGGCCGATCGATCCGCAAGCAGCGATGGGTGATCCGTCAGCGTGGATTCAGGTTGCGGCGCCCTGCATCAGCGAGCGCAAACACAGATGACCAACAAAAAACAAAAAATCGATCCGCGATTCCTGTGCGAGTCGGGAACCGAGGTGTTCAACGGCAATGA
>PWPN01000260.1 GCA_003557125.1 Phycisphaerae bacterium
CGTGTCCTCCGCTTGCGACCAGGTGCGCCCCGCACGCGCGCAGGGCCGCCTGGAGGTCGAACGGCGGGATCGAACGCCCCGAGCCCTGGCCGGTGTCGTTTCCCAGGGCGATCAGGACCGTCGGTCGTCGGTAGCGGTCCACGATGCGCGACGCCACGATCCCGATGACACCTGCGTGCCACTGTGGTGAAGCGAGCACGATCCCTCGCCGTGCGTCCGAGGCGAGTCGATCCGCCTCGATCCGCGCGCACGCATCCGTAAAAATCGTCTTTTCGAGCGTTTGGCGCTTGCGGTTCTGCTCTTCGAGGTAGATTGCGATTTCCCGTGCGCGGGGCGCGTCCGCTTCGGTGAGCAACTGAGCCGCGAGAAGGGCGTGTCCCATTCGGCCGGCCGCATTGATCCGCGGCGCGAGCCGGAAGCCCACGTGATCGCTGTCGAGCGCATGGTTCTTGAGCTGTGCCGCTTCGATAAGAGCCGACAGCCCCGCCAGCCGCGAAGCGGCCAGCCCCTGGAGGCCGAACCGGGCCAGTACGCGGTTTTCCCCGACCAGCGGGACGACGTCGGCGATCGTGCCCAGCGCCGCCAATGCGGTGGCATCGGTAAGGAACTCGCGGAACCGCGGGTCCACCCGGGTTGCGCCGGACAGGGAACGCGCGATCGCCCAGGCGAGCTTGAACGCGACTCCCGCACCGCAGAGGTCGCGATTGGGATACCGTTCGTCGAGACGCGGATGCACGAGCACGTCGGCTTCGGGAAGAGTTTCGCCGGGTTCGTGGTGATCGGTGACAATCACGGTCATGCCGAGTTCGCGCGCGAGCCGGACCTCTTCGACGGCTGTGATGCCGCAATCGACCGTGATGAGCGTGTCCGCGCCGCGTTCGTGGATCTGACGGATCGCCTCGCTGTTGAGGCCATACCCTTCTTCGAGTCGATGCGGGATGTAGTACGAGACGTTCGTGTCGGCCAGCTGAAGCAGGTGCCAGAGAATGGCCATGCCCGCGATGCCGTCGACATCGTAGTCGCCGTAGATGACGATCGGCTTGCGCTGGCGGACCTTTTCGGCGATGATACGGCCGGCGTCCGTCGCACCGGCCAGCAGGTCGGGATCGGCCAATGTGTTGATATCGGGCCTGAGAAACGCGCGGACGGTCAGGCGCTGTGCCGCTCGGATCGCGTTGGTATCTTCATCGCCCAGCAGCCCCCGGTTGTACAAAAGCTGCGAGAGCAGGGGAGGGATGCCGAGCGCGCGGGCCGTCCGCTCAGAGCCGGCCCAGGGGGCAGCGAGCATCCAGTGCCTGGCCATGGCCACGAACCCTCCATGTGAACGCGCCCACATTCGTGAGCTGTTATCGCGTTAGTCGGCCCCCTCCGGGACTGTTTAGGTCGTCGCGAGACGAGTATAAAAAGCCCCTTGACGGTCAGCAACCGCCCCGCCCCGGCTGGCCCCCCCTGTTATGCGCTTGTGAAGCAGGATGAGCCGTCATGCTCCATCATCAGAAGGCATACTGAAGAGAGGCTGCAATTAAGGCGGTGTTACTGGTGGCATCTTGCGAGCAATTTTGAAAAATGCGGTTTTAGGAGAGAATTTTCTTGCAGAAGTATGACTGACAGGTACAATGAAATAGACTCGGCCTCTCGAAGGTGAGGGGCCGAACAGGTCTGTAAGCCCTATCGTTCGCAAAGGCATTACCAAGGTTGGGAGGAGGTAGCAATTATTGCTGTGCGTACCGCGCAGAGTGAAGGGCGGGTAATGCGCAATCAAATGATTGCAGTATAAATGAAACTTCAGCCAGGCGCAGGGCGGTTATGGGGCTGACGGGCAGGTATGGGGTAGATGAGAATAGAGACGGAAATGCCGAATTTAGGCGGGCTGGTGGGCAGAATTTTCTTGACCCGCCTAACCCAAGGCGATAGTGTGGAGTAGAGCGTTTCGACCGTAAAGCTACACGTCGGACTGGTGCGACAACTGCAAGGGCATCGGGGGGTCGCCGATGTCGGGCAAGTCGATGCGTTGCGGCCTGAGCGTTCAAGGGAATAAGCGAGAGGGATCAGTTCTTCTAGTCATGAGGAGGTCGGAATGAACACGTTACTTAAACTTGCAACTGTTCTGGCGCTTGTGGTGGCGGGACAGGCAATGGCCCAGAGCGAGATGATTTTCACGCTCGAACTGGGTGGCGACAACCACGCGGACCTTTACAAGGGTTTTCTGTACCCTGAGTACACGCGGAACCCGGGCGGCGATCTGGACGGTCAGACCTTCGATGAAGGCGCCATCATCGACTGGGCGGCCTTGGTCGAGGTCGGGGGCATCCATCAGACGGATCCGGTCGGCGGGATCGGTGACGGGCTTCCTCCGGCAGGTGCCGCCAACATTGTGCTTTCCCTCCGTTTGACCGACGGCCTGGGCAATGTCCTGCTGGGTGCGGGCAGCCTGACCGAACAGGGCTGGTTCAGCACGATCAACGACGGCGAGGACCGTGCTGGCATTGAAATTGACCCGCTCGAGAACGCAGCGTTCCCGACCGTGTTCAACCTCTACGGCAATGGTGCCAACGGTGGGCGTCTGTTTGATTCGGATGCCAATGGCGGGCCGCACTTGGACTTCTATTCGTATCCCTCGGTTGCGGGTCGGGCGGGCGGCACCGATCCGGAAGACCCGAATCCTCCCATGCCAGCGATCACTGACGGCTCGCTTCGCGGCATGGGTGCGGGCTACTCCGAGTTCCTGGATGCTAGGTTTACAGAGACCGGTGGCGTAGGCCTGGCGCAAGACGTCACAGACGTCTGCACGGCCCTGGGCGTTCTCCCGTTGTTCGAAGGCCAGATCAACACCGATGGCCTCGCACCTGGAACCTACACGCTCGAAGTCATTGCCGAGCAGGGCAACAACATCCTCTGGGGTGACACTGGTGCTTGCTCGGATGGCTATTGGACATTGTTTCCGGTTCAGACGTTCGCGGTGCCCGTTAACAACGTCGTCGTCGACACGATCACATTCCAGATCGGCACGCCGGTAGATCCCTGCACCGATCCGCTGATCACGGCCGCTGTCTCGCGCAAGACGCATGGCGCCGCGGGCGACTTCGACATCGACGTGCTGAACGGCGCCCGCGAGTGCCGTACCAATGGCGTGACCCAGCTTGTCGTCACGTTCGACCAGGATGTCATTGAAGTCAGCCAGCCTTCCGTGTCGGTGACGAGCGGTTCGGTCACCAACGTGACGATCGACGGCAATGTCGTCACAGTCACCATCTCGGGCGGCCCGCTCTATACCCCGCAGACGATCAGCTTCCCGGGTCTGGCCGACGTGACAGGCATGTGCCTGGCGACCGGGACCGTGAACGCGGCAGCGAGGCTCGGCGATGTGAACGGCGATGGGAATATCACTGTGACCGACATGGTCCAGGTCCGAAACAATCTGGGCCAGCCCGTTACGGCGAGTAACTTCAGGGCCGATGTGAATATCGATGGGAATATCACAGTGACTGACATGGTTCAGGTCCGTAACAACCTGGGCAATTAATGCGAGGAAGGCAAGGTGCCCACGGACGAAAAAAAAGTCCGTGTGGCCTGATAAGTGTGAGAAGTCTATAAGTAAGTGACATGTTCAGTGCGGTGGGGCCTGGTCAAACAGGCCCCACCGGCTGACCTTGCCGGGGGACACGAGGAGCTGTGCCGGAAGTTGCGAGAAGGCACCGGCGAATCGTGGGCAAGTAAACCAGAAGGAATAGTC
>PWPN01000306.1 GCA_003557125.1 Phycisphaerae bacterium
AGGCCAGGAGTGGGTCAACATCCACGACGCGGTGGGCGATCTGGCCAAGAAGTTCCTCTGCCTCAATGAAGTCTATCCGAAGGGATTTTCGATCCCTCGCAGGTTCATCGGCGAGAACATCATTCACCTGCCGACCGTCAAGACGCACGTCTTCACGACGACAACGGGCGCCATGAAGAACGCCTTCGGCGGGCTGCTCAACGAGCATCGTCACTGGACGCATCCGGTCATCCACGAGACGCTCGTCGACCTGCTCATGATCCAGAAGAAGATCCACCGGGGCGTCTTCGCGGTGATGGACGGCACCTTCGCGGGCGACGGGCCGGGCCCGCGTTGCATGATGCCGCACATCAAAAACGTGCTGTTGGCCTCGGATGACCAGGTGGCCATCGACGCCGTGGCTGCCAAGCTCATGGGTTTCGACCCGCTGGCCGACTGCAAATACATCCGGCTCGCCCACGAGCTCGGCCTGGGCTGCGGCGACGTGCGACAGATCCAGATCGTCGGCGACGAGGCTGCTGCCGCCGAGAACTGGCATTTCGACGGCCCCTTCAAACGCATGACGTTCGCCAGCCGTATGCAGCACAAAATCTACTGGGGCGGTCTGAAAAACGCGCTCGAATGGTCGCTCAAGACGTGGCTCGCTCCGTGGGCGTACATCGCCAGCGTCCTCTACCACGACATGTACTGGTATCCCTTCCGGGGACGCGCCCCGCTGGAGCGGATCCTGGGCAGCGAGTGGGGGCGACTGTTTCACAACTGGCGCGACCTTACCCCGGATGATCAGGGCTGGCAGGACGTGGGAATCGAGCCCGCGCGACTCGATCGTTCGACGATGCGGCTGATCGCCCAGGCGACGCGCGTCCTGGGAACCTGCGTGGCCGAAGCGCCCGAAACCGCCCGCCTCCGTCGCCGCAAGCACGTCTCTGTTCCCGTCGAAGGTTAAATACCGCGCGGGTTTGGCAGTCCACGATGGGTACCACTGGCGGCTTTTCCGCCGCAACACAGGGGTGCCACTGGCGGCTTGCCCGCCAGTGCTGTGTCAGGCGCAGGGGCCTCACTGCTATTGAGATGAGGAACGGCCGCCACGGGGGGCGGCCGCTACGTCGCTCCCTCACGGTCGCGGCTCGGATTATGCGTTGCATGCCGCTACCCGGCAAGGAAGGGTGGTACGGGCGTCTCGCCCGTCGAGCCCGGAAGCTCGAATCGTGCTGCTTCTCATTCCATCATTTCGGATACGTCGAGCGGTTGCGGCAGGGGGGTGTCGGCGGTCACCTTGGCGATGGCCCGGTTGGCCAGAACGCCGATGATCGCGACGACGACGACCAGGGCGACGAGCCCGCTGATCACGAACCACGTCTGACGGGTGTTGGCCAATTCGAGTCCGGACAGTTGGGCGCCGATGACCACAGCTGCGGCCGTCCGCGGCGCGATGCCCAGGACCGTGCCGATGGCGTAAGCCGACGCGCGGACGCGCGTGGCAGCCATCACGAGGTTCGTCAGGGCGAACGGCGAGTTGGGCGGTAGGCGGAGCAGCGTGACGATGAACAGCGTTTTCCAGAAGCCGCCCCCGACCAGTGCCACGTAGACCGCCTGCCATTTGGGGTTCTCGGCGATGATGTGTAACGCACGGTCGCCCGCAACCCGCCCGGCGATCAGGTAACCGATGAGCGAGGCGCCCAGGATGCCTGCCAACGCAGCGGGCGTGCCGAGCGCCACACCGAAAACCCATCCGCCGAGCACCGCCTGGATATGCGTCGGAAGCAGCGCGAAGCCCGACAGCAGCGCGAAGCCCCCGATGTAGATGGCCACGGCCCAAGGCCCGCGCGCTGCCAGCCATTCGCCCGAGGCCGACATCGTACTGCCCAGGATGACCAGGCCCACCAGCGTCAGGACCATCGCGACCACAGCCAGGGGCACGATCGGGCCGAGCCGTCCCAGGATCAGTTTGGCGGTGTCCATGTCGGAAGCGGGCGGGGACGGCGCAGCCGGGTCACAGGCCGATGGCGCGACCGAGGGCTCGGGATCGTTGTTGGTGCGGGAAGAGACTGTCACCACAGACAAGGTTAGACAACTCGGTCGACCGGGTCAATGCGGGAACTGTCCGCGGGTGGTCAAACGCGAATTTTCTCAGCCAGCCACAGGATGTTTCGTGCGAGTTCGTCGAGCGTCTCGAACGCTTCGGCGTCGCCGGCCAAATCTCCTTCTGCCAGGGCGATGCCGACGTTCCAGTAGCTCGAGCCGGGCACGACCATGCCGTTGATGAGGAACCACATGTTCATCTCGGCGAAGGTGAGCAATTTCCCCGCACGTCGCGCGGGGGCGACGGCTGCCCCGATCTTGCGGTTCAGGAATTGATCGCTCACCCGGCTCACGAAACCGACCCGGTCGAGGTAGATTTTCATCTGCGCGGTCAGCGATCCGAAATAGACCGGCGAGCCGAGAAGGAGGATGTCGGCGTCGCGGGACAGGTCGATGAGCGCGTTCCCCTCGTCGTGTCGGCCGTGGCAGTGCCCGTCCTTCTCCTGGGCACACTGCAT
Source organism: Phycisphaerae bacterium (assembly GCA_003557125.1). Taxonomy (GTDB): domain Bacteria; phylum Planctomycetota; class Phycisphaerae; order UBA1845; family PWPN01; genus PWPN01. The sequence goes on from PWPN01000306.1 coordinate 2,541, forward strand.
GCAGGCTGTGCAGGGCTGAAGGTCGAACTTTTCGAGGCAGATCTCCTGGATTTCCGCCCCGGTCTCGGCGAGCTGGCCGCATATCCGCCGAAGCATGACTGCAGTATTGCCTTCCGGTCGCGGGCTTCCATTGACGCTGAGAACCTTCATCGTCGTTCTCCTGGCTGGTGTACTCCTGCATCGCATGCAGCCTTGGATGCTGCCGCAGGTTTATTTCGAGTGCTTGACCGCTGATGATCGTCAGGGAGCGATGAAGTCGAACACCCGCACGTTCGACCAGGTCTCCCGGTGTTGCTTGACGAACTCGAGGTGGATCGGGTGCTCGAGGTAGGCGTCGCAGGCTGCCCGGTCGGCCAACAGGACCAGCAGGCCGACGTGGAAACCGGTATCGTTCACATCGCGGCTCGCACCGGGGTCCCGCCGACCGCAGTGGACTTTCTGGACCGTCGGGATCTGGCCGAGCATCTCGCGTGCGTTTTTGGCCAGGGTTTCGACGTCGTCTTCGCTCTTGCACTTGAAATAGACGGCATGGACGTACATGGGCATTGGTAGTTCCTCCCTGTTTCGATTGTGCCGCCGGTGCAGAAAGGCCATGGACGCCCTGTGTTCGGTGCACCGGTGGCTGCTTGATATAAGGGCGCAGGGATTGTACAGGCTGGGCAAGCGACTGTCCCGCCGACCAGGCTGTTTCCATGTGCGGCCGATGGGCGGCCGGTGTACAATCGCCCGCGTTCCATGATCGGCCGACGGCGCGGTCGGCATCTCAAGATAAGACCGCCGATTACACAGGCTAAGGGTGCATCCATGAAATACGTGGTGGCATTGGCGATGGCTCTGGTGCTGAACGCGACAGCCAATCTGATGATGAAATTCGGCGTGCGTCGCTTCGCGGAGACGGCAGCGGCCGTCGATGGCGGGACGGCAGGCCTTGTCCGCATGCTTCTGAGCAATTGGATCCTTCTGGCGGGTCTTGCCTGTTTCGCCTTGAACGTTTTCTTTTACACGTACGCGCTTTCCGGCATCAAGATCAGCGTCGCCTATCCGATCATGGTCAGCGGCGGATTCGCGATCATCGCCGTGGTCGCCTGGTTCGCCCTCGATGAGGCCTTGACCTGGGGCCAATGGGTGGGCATCGCCATGATCCTTGCGGGCGTGGTCCTGGTGGCCCAGCAGATGCAGCCGGTCCGCGCCG
>PWPN01000128.1 GCA_003557125.1 Phycisphaerae bacterium
ATCGACAAATCAGGGTGTGTTGAGTGATCGGGTTTGCCGGGAGCGGCGAATCGGCGGCGAGGTGGTCTGTACCGTCTACTAGGCGGGCAAGCCGACCGCCAGGACGCGGCGGACGGCTGGATAAGGCGGCCGAAGCGGGACTGTCGGCCCGAAGCTGGGACAGCATGAGAGACGATAGTGATGCGGCCGAGCCCAGGTGTGGCACAACGGTCGAGCTGGAGAAGGGGCGGCGAGCGATGTCGCGAATTGGAAAAAAACCGGTTGCAGTGCCCAGTGGGGTCACGGTCGAAGTGGCAAACCGCACCGTCCGGATCAAGGGACCCTTGGGCGAGCTGGCGTGGAGTTTTCCTGACGAGGTCGAGGTCGCGTTCGACAGTCAGGATCAGCAGGTCCGCGTGACCCGTGCCGGCGACAGTCGCCGGCAGCGCGCCATGCATGGCCTTGCCCGCGCACTGATCGCCAACATGGTGCACGGCGTGCTGTCCGGCTACCAGAAGAAGCTCGAAATTTACGGAACGGGCTACAACTGCAAGCTGAAAGGCCAGAACCTTCTTCTGAACTGCGGCTACATGGGACGCGGGATCGGACGGGACGGCAAACCGGTCGAAGCGCAGTTCACGATCCCCGTGCCCGAAGGCGTGCAGGTCAAGATCGAGGTCGAATCGGCCCGAGGCGATCACGAGCCGGCCCGAATGACCATCGAGGGAACGGACAAGCAGAAAGTCAGCCAGTTTGCCGCCGAAGTGCGGGCGATCCGACCGCCCGAACCCTACAAGGGCAAAGGGATCCGCTACTCGGACGAGATAGTGAAACGCAAACAGGGCAAGGCCTTCGCGAGCGGCGGATAAGCGAACGGACACCGGCGGCCGACGTGGGATTAGTGAGCGTCGGGGATTAGTGAGCGTCGGGGATTAGTGAGCGTCGGGGATTAGTGAGCGTCGGGCGTGATCGAGGGGCAGGCGTGTTTGGGGCCGGGCGTGATCGGGGCCGGGCGTGATCGGGGGCGGGCGAAGTTGAGGTCGGGCGAGGTTGAATAACCTGCGAGGCCACAGAGAGTTACGGGTGGATTGATGGAACGGATCGAACAGAAAAAAGTGCGACGCCAGAGGCGTCAAAAGCGCATCCGAAAGACGGTTTTCGGTACGTCCGAACGCCCCCGTCTGACCGTGTCCCGCAGCCTGAAGCACATCTACGCGCAGGTGATCGATGACACGGTCGGCCGAACGATCGCCGAGGCCAGCACCCTGAGCAAGGAACTTCGCGACTCGCTCAAAAAGGGCGGCGACAAGGCTGCGGCCGAGCAGGTGGGAACGCTGCTCGCGCAACGGGCCAGTGGCCATGGCGTCGAAAGTGTGGTTTTCGACCGGAACGGCTACAGGTTTCACGGGCGTGTCAAGACGCTGGCCGATGCGGCCCGAAAGGGCGGGCTGAAGTTTTAAGGTAAACGGAACGCTGGAAAAACGATGCGTACGGGAGCGTTCCTGCCATGGATATCCAGACGACTCGGCCCCAAGCCCGCACAGTGGGCGAGGGTGACGTGGGCTGAGGGTGACGTGGGCTGAGGGTGACGTGGGCTGAGGGTGACGTGGGCTGAGGGTGACGTGGGCTGAGGGTGACGTGGGCTGAGACATGCAGAAAAGGCCGGCGGATGGATCGCCGGATGAACGAACTGCCGGATGTGCCGGTAGTCGAAGATCTGATTCGAGGCGGCAATGGCTGACGAGTTGACAAACGAACCGACGACGAACCAGACGGGTCCGCAGGCGGACGAATCGCCGAATGCCGATGCACAGCAACCGGCACCCGAAGGCCAAAGCGCACCCGAGCGGGAAACGCAACGCCCGGCGCCCAGAGAGGGTGGACAAGTCCCTGGCCGCGGCGGGGCAAGGATGGGGCGGCGAACAGGAGGGCGTGGAGGCCGTCCTGAAGCCTCCAAGGTCGAGCCGGGTGCACTGGACGAAATCGTCGTCAAAATCTATCGATGTTCCAAGGTCGTCAAGGGCGGTCGGCGGTTCAGTTTCGGCGCGCTCGTGGTGGTGGGAGATCGCATCAATCGGGTCGGGGTCGGATACGGCAAAGCCAACGAGGTACCTAGCGCGGTCGAAAAGGCTCGCAAGGCTGCCCAACGTGCGATGGTCGATATCAAGCTCGATGGGACGACTCTCCCGCACCCGGTCAAAGCCAAGTACCGTGCCAGCCAGGTGCTGTTGCTGCCGGCCCGGAAAGGGACCGGTGTGATCGCCGGCGCCAGCGTGCGTGCGGTGATGGAACTGGCCGGCGTCAAAGACGTCTATACAAAAGTACATGGTTCGACGGGTCCGAAAAACCTTGTCAAGGCAGCCTTTACAGGATTGACGTCGCTTCGAACACGTGACGAGGTGACCAAGCTCCGCGGCGTGTCGCTCGCCTGAGTAGAGCCCGGCGATTGCGAGGCGGTCGGCGATTACGAGGCTGTCGGCGATTACGAGGCGGTTGGCGATTCGAGGCGGGGCAAGGCAGTAAAACGGACGGGCGTGTAGATCGAAAGACGGCAAGGGAAAAACGAAAGCATGCAAGCGGCTGAGCAGGTCAGCGAAGTGGGGCAGGGTCAGCCAGAGGTGATAGGGCCATGATGATCTCGGAAGCGCTCTCGAGAGGCAAACGACACAAATCCCGCAAGCGCGTCGGGCGCGGAACGGGTTCAGGCCACGGCAAGACATCCGGTCTCGGGCATAAAGGGATTGGGCAGCGCGCCGGCGCCCCCAAGAAGACACTTGCCCAGGGCGGTCTTCCGCTGTTTCGGCGGATCCCTAAGAGGGGGTTCAGCAACGCCCAGTTCCGGACGGAATACCAAGTCGTCAATGTGGGCGATCTGGAACTACGGTTCGAGGATGGGGCGCACGTCACCGCCAGTCTGCTCAAAGAGGCGGGTCTGATCCGCGACGCCCGTCAACCGGTCAAGGTTCTCGGTGACGGCACGATCAGCAAGAAGCTTCGTGTCGAGGCGACCCGTTTCAGTGGGTCCGCGGCCACCAAGATCAGCGAGGCTGGCGGACAGGCCGAGACGAGCGCATCCTGAATGGCTGTGCCCCGGATGGGGGCACGCATCGCATGAGCGGTCTGGCCGTGCGGTCGAAAAGAACTGGATAGCGACTCGTGCGAGTTGCGTTGGATGAAAGGCCAGGCTTGCCGGCGGAGGTTCGTCGGCTCGCATCATTGGAAACGTGACGATGTTTTCGATTCTGTCGAATATCTTCCGAATCCCGGACCTGAGACGCAAGATCCTTTTTACGATCATGCTGTTGGGGATCTATCGTCTCGGATTTTACGTCCCCTTGCCGGGGATGGACCAATCCTATATGGCCGAGTCGCTCCAGCGTCAGGGGCAGGATCAGGCCGGCTTCGGGCAGTTGGCGACAGCCTTCGCCTTATTCACGGGCGGAGATCTTCAGCAGAGCACCATTTTCGGCTTGGGGATCATGCCGTATATCTCGGCTTCGATTATTTTCCAGCTGCTGACGACCGTGGTCCCGGCCCTGGAGAAACTCAAGCGCGAAGGGGAGACGGGCCGCCGGAAAATTCAAGAATACACGCGCTACGCCACGGTCGGTTTATGTCTTATTCAGGCGACCTTCTGGGTCAATTACATGCAGGCCCAGGGGTATGTGTACCCCGATTTTCGAGGTACGCTCCCGTTCTGGCTCATCGGAGTGGTCGGCCTGACGACGGGCACGATCTTTTTGATGTGGCTC
>PWPN01000383.1 GCA_003557125.1 Phycisphaerae bacterium
AAATGGGGTATCTACCCCTTTTTGCATCGCATTACATTGTAATCGCACCTCCTCGTAATTGTCTATTTTAAAAGCATTTGCGCTAGCATTGCTGTCGGACAGAATGCCTTACGTGCAATTCGTTTTCGACCAGCACATAGCCTTTTTACAAGTAGATGCCGCAGATTTATATAGACAATTGCACGAGCACAGCTTATAGACGCTGGCGTCATGTTTAATCTGGATGCCCTCGTTATGCAGGTCGTATAAAAGGATCAACTCTGTTGTCGCAAGCCTCGCGACGTACGGAGCGAGGCCCATGGCAGTTCCCAAACATTAAGGAGGCATTGTGATGAGAAACTGGCTTCTGGTCGTGCTGCTGGCGTTGGCTGTGCCTGTGTTCCTTGCGCCCCTCTCGGGATGCGATTGCCTGGTTCAGCTATGTCCTTTTCTACCAGCCCCACCGATCGATACCCCTGACGACCCAGGCGACCCAGACGATCCGGACCCCGATGATCCGGATCCCGATGATCCCGACCCCGATGATCCGGATGATCCTGGCTGCGACCACGAGTGCCTCGGCTGGTGCGACATCGTCCGAACGGACATCGCGGTGCGCGCGGATGCCGGTTTGCGCGTCGGCGACGACCTCATCGCCTTCGGCACGGGCGTCGTGAACGGCGTATCGTACATCATCCCAACCGAGGATCCGACGGACGAGACTCCGGTCCCGAACAGCAGTTCCTTCCGCAGCAAGGGCTTTGCGGTCGGCGGTCGTACGATCTTCCTCGTCGACGGCATGTTCCAGGTGAGTGTGCTCAATGTGGATGTCGGTGGAGATCCGATCACGATCCCTGAAGCCGACCTTCGTTTGCAGAACATCCCGGGCGGTGCCAACGATGTCGGGCACATTCAGGCTGACGGGGACTACTGCGTGGCCCGATGCGATTCCGGAAATGTTATACGCGTGATCGACGCGAGCGGCGCCGTGCCGGTCGTGATCCCTCTCAACAACCCGCCGGGCGTCACGAGCGGCTTCGGTGTGCAGCAGGTGGCCATCGACGCGGCCACGATGCGCGTCATTGCTGCCGCGGGCACGCCGCGGGCGCTCTATGTGTACGATCTGAACGATCCGGCGGAGGATCCCGTCGAGATCCCGCTGCCCAACGGCATCAGCGGCGCCGGATCGGCCCAGATGCGGGTCTCCGGCGACTTCCTGATCGCCTTGGATGACCAGGCTTTCAAGCAGGCGTTCCTCGTCGACCTGGCGGCTGCGCAGATCATTGAGCTGCCGGACGGCGAGGCCAGTGGCTTTGGAGTCGCAATCGGCGGCGACAATTACGCTTTCTTTGCCGACCTCGACGCCGACGACCGCGTGGGCGGCAACCAGCGGGCCGCGGTGGGTGATCTGCCTGACGACGACTTTATCAAGGCAGCCCTCGGCAATCAGATCGACGGCTCGACGAACAACAACGGCCTCGTGGGCTTCGGCGGCAGCATGTGCATGACGCCGGACGGCAGGTGCCTGTACCTGGCGGCGCCGTACCTCCAGTACCGCACCGCGGGCGCAGCCTTCGCCGTGCCGGCCGACCCGGACGATGATGATCCCTGGGGATGCCCGGCCACGGACATCCATTGCAGCCACAATACGGTCGGGTTCAAGACGGCCGGCAACCTCGGCTACATCCGTCTTGGCGATCCCGAATGATCGGGCAACCCGCATGGCGTGAAGGCCTTTCATGCCATGCCATGACGGCGTAAACCCCAAGGGAATCGCGCGGTTCACCGGAATCGCGCGGTTCCCTTTGGCCAAGGAAACAGGAGGCTTACCATGTCCAACGTTCGATATTTCCATTCGTTTGCGGGCCGATTGTGCGGTTCGGTTGCGATTCTGACGGTCCTGGCCGTCGCCACGGCCTACGCTGACCTGCCCAGCGCTGTGGCCTCTCGCGTCAACCGCATCAACACGGCCTTGGCCGCGATCGATCAGGCCCTTGAACGGGATCAGATGATGACCGCTCAACGGAGAATGACCGAGGCTGAACGGATCTTGAAGGAGATCCAGGACCGCTACGCTGGCAGGTTCGACGAAAAGGATACCACCTACGTAGCCATGACCGAGCGTCTGAAAGCCACAAAGGAACGTTTGACTGCGGCTGAGGCGGCGGAGGAAAAGGCCAAGGCCGCCGGCGATCAAGCCAAAGCCGACCACGAGAGGTTGTGCAATGAGTGGATCGCCAAGCTCGGTGTGTTCATCAGGCACGGGAGCGAAGACTTCCTGCCGATCGGCGCGGACCTGAACCGGCTCTCGCCGGAAGACCAGGCCAAGGCCAAGGCCGCCTTTGCGCGCGCCAAGCCGCTCTTCGAGGAGTACCAGAAAGTCGAATTCGCGCTCGAGAAGACGATGGAGCTCCGCAACGTCGAGTCGCGCCTCGAAAGCACGCTCAAGTATTACGGCGACATGGAAGGTCGGGCCGCTCAAGAGGAAGCCTGCCGGGAATGGGTCGAGCAATTGGCCCCCTTCGTTGACGTAGGCATGAACAGCCCAAGACGGTTGATCGCGGCACCGACCGTCAGTTCCCAACAGATCGAGGAGCAACAGGCCCTTTACGAAAAAGCCCAGGCTGTCTTCGCCGCCTATAAGCAGGCCGAACTGCCCCTCGGCAAGACGTTCCGGCTCGAGCAACTCGAGAAGGACATGGAAAAAACGCTCAAGGAGTTTCCCGAAGCGATGGCCAAAAGCCATGCCATGATTTCCGGCAACGTCGACGAGAGGCTCGACCGAATTTGGGAGCACATCAATCGGGACACCGAATGGAAGACCGATGACAAGAAGAAACCGCCGACCATCATGCAACGCGATCTCGATCCGCTTCGCGCGGGGGTCGAGGACTACGCGAGGAACGTCGCCCAGGACGACGCGAAACTGGTCGAGTTGCGTACCAAACTCAAGAGAATCGAGGACAAAAACACCGAGCACCGTCAAATCCGCGCACAGCGGACCTTCCAGCAGGAGGACGGCTTCAGCGGCAGCGAATTGGAGGCGCTCAAGAAGGAAGCCAAACTCGTCGCGGAAAAGGCTCACGAGGGTGGAAAGGTCTTCCATGTCACCGTGCCCAGTGACGATTGGTCGATCGAGAACGTGGTCGAATTCACCGATACCACGCGGACGGCGCTTCGCCGACGGATTACCCGCTCGGTGCGTGCCCAGGCCTCGGTCAAGGATGCCGACGGGAACACCTGGCTCCAGGGGATCTACCTGGGGCAGGATCGGACTCCCGACGGCCAATGGGGTAAGCTCCAAGGACATACCACCTGGACCGACCCGATGGTCGAGGCCAATTTCGGCAAATTTGTACCCAAGGAGTAAAGTTCCCGTCCCGATAATCTGTTCGATCGGCCCGTCCACCCGACCACCGCGCCGGCCGCAACGGAGGTGACGGTGGACGGTCTGATCGTTATTCGCAAAAACTTGGTAAAGAGACGTCTACAACGACTGCGGCTTTGACATGATTTACCTCGACGCGCTCGACGGCTCCGACATTCTTATGGGCTGGGACGACGCCTGGCATTACGGGTCGAAATTCGTCTTTGAGATTGCCCCTCGCCCTGCCTGCGGTAATCCATGAATAACCATCCTATCGTTACCAATGAATAACTGCAGGTTCAGCCCTCTTATGAGCCACAGGTTGCGATAACGCTCATCTCATGCTCCACGATCATCGGAGGGCTGAACCTGCAGTTATCCAT
>PWPN01000115.1 GCA_003557125.1 Phycisphaerae bacterium
AACGCTTGGCCACCTTCACCCGCCACTGCTCGGGGCCGTGTTCAAGATACTCCCATGCGAAGGCCACCTCACTCTCGGCTTCGATCTGATAGTAGAGCGGCTTGGGGTCGTGGTCGTTCGTGAAAATAAAAGCTTCGCCTGACTGCAGCCTGTCAAAGGCATCAAAGACCATATCGTGCCGCTTGGCTGGCGGATGCGGGCGCACGTCGAACGCCTCAACCACCGCGGCACCTGTGGTATCCAATCCCTGCTCAGCCTGCTTTTCGATGTGGATCACGTACTCATCAGGTCCTTGCGTTTTGTAGGTCCAGGTGTGCTGGCCTTCAAACTTCTCCTGAAAAATCAAACGGATCTCGTCCGGGTCCTCGGCGGCCAGGATCTCCATGATCGCACCGACCGGCATCATGCCATAACGATGGAAGATCACATGCTTCCAGTCGGCCTGTTCCGTCTTGCGAAGGTCGATCAGCGTTGAAGCCTCGGCGAGATCACGCCCCTGCGAGTCCTCGGTCCGCGTGACCCTGACTTTCCATGCCTTGCCCCCACGCGTGAGATACTCCCAGCCAACCACGTCCCCGAAGATGGACCGAAACTCGTAGTACAGCGGCTTCGGGTCATGGTCGTTAATGAACGTGAAGCTCTCGCCCCTGGGCAGGTCGCGAAAGATCTGCAAGAGCAACTCGTGTCGCTTGATCGGCACGTAAACCCGAACGTCCAGTGCTTCAGTCGTCGTCATTGGTCACCTCGTTGTAGATGGTGTTTTGGTGTGCCGGCAACGCCCGTCAGGTAGTGCATGACGCCGTTGAGTCGCTCAGCCTCGCGCGGCGCGACGTGCCGCAGCCGGGCGTACCCCTCGGCAGCGATACGACACGCCTCGTCGGCTTGCCCCGCGTCCGCCATGCCACGCAGTGACCTGACAAACAGGCGGTTGATTTCCGCCAAAGCCTCGCCTTTGGTTGATGGACGCATCACGCTTCAATCCCTTGCCGTGGCAGATAGAACCTCAGGAACCAGAGAGATCGTAAGTCCCTGCTTGTTCTCTCTCTTTGCGGCAGATCAAAGAAGCAGCATGAAAATGTGTGACGATTCCGCAGGAGCGCTCGGCAGTGCGATGAGATCGTCGCTGCCGTTGTGCTCAGATCGCCTCGCCGTCGCGAACCCAGGAATCGTCGTGCTGATACCGGCGAACCCACCGCAGCAATTCGATGACGCGGCCATCGGCGATGCGATAAAAGACCTCCCGGCCACGCTGCCGACGGTGGAGCAGACCGTTCAGGTGCAGCCGGGTGAGGTGCTGGCTGACGGCGTACTGCGGCTGGCGGAGTTGACGGGCCAGGTCATTGACCGACAGGGGGCGCGTCGACCGCTCCAGCCGCTCCAGCAGACGGATGCGAACCGGGTGCGCCGCGACGCGCAGAGTCTGCACGGCCTGCTGAAGGGATCGCTGGGAAACCCCGCGCTTGGGTGTGGCTCGCTCCATGACATCAGTATATATGCACATTTATGCATGTTTCAATATGACTTCAAATGCCTTATATGAAGGTATTTATAAAAGATGTAAAACCATCATTTGGGTTATTTTGTTTCGCCGATTTTCGACTACGATGGAAGGCAACGATGGAGGGGGTGATCATTGGCCCGGAGCGAATTACCATGCCGGCAACAAGCGTCAAAGCATCAGCATCATCCCGGACCAATCAGAAGCACCAGCCCGAATCCAATCGACAGGTCGAGGCGGAACGGACGACCGCCGTCGCGCTGACGATTCTCTACGGCACGGAAACCGGCAATGCCCAGCAGCTCGCCGAGCAGGCTGCGGAGCAGGCTCAGCAGCGCGGGCTCAGCGCCCGGGCGATCGACATGGCCAACTACAAGCCGCGGGAGCTGAAGGCCGAACGACTTCTGATGATCGTCACCGCCACCCACGGCGAAGGCGATCCGCCCGAGCCGGCTCAACCGTTTCACGAGTTCCTGCACAGCCGCAAGGCGCCGGCGCTGAAGCACCTGCGCTTCGCCGTCCTGTCGCTGGGCGATTCCAGCTATGAGCACTTCTGCCAGACGGGCAAGGACTTCGACGCGCAGCTTGAAACGCTCGGCGGCACGCGTCTCGCCGATCGTGTGGATTGCGACGTGGACTACGAAGATGCGGCCGAGGCATGGATCGAGCAGTCGCTGGCACGCTTTGCCGAGATCGTTGAGCGCGAGCCGGAGCTTCGGCAAGGGGCGACGCCGGCGGTTGCCTCGGAACCCGCCCAGGCTCGCGAAGCTCCCGCGTACGACAAGAAGAATCCTTTTCCGGCCGAGATCCTGGAAAATGTACGCCTGACGGGCCGAGGCTCGGCCAAGGAAACCCGCCACGTCGAGCTTTCGCTGGAAGGCTCGGGCCTCCGGTTTGAGCCGGGCGACATTCTCTGCCTTGCGCCGCGGAATCGGCCGGAGGTTGTTGACGCGCTGCTCGCCGCCACGGGCTTTTCCGCCAGTGAGCTGGTCGACACGCGCAGTGGGCGGATGTCGTTGGCCGAGGCGCTGGCGCGGGAATATGAGATCACGACGCTGACGCCGCCGTTTCTCAAGGCATACGCTCAGTGCGGGGGGCATGCGTCGCTTCAGGCGTTGCTTGAGCCATCGAACCGAGAAAAGCTGAACGACTACATCTGGGGCCGACACGTCATCGACGTGATCGAGCAGTTTCCGGTTCCTGATCTTGAGCCTCGCGGTTTTGTCGAGATGCTGCGCCGCCTGCCGGCGCGGGAGTATTCAATTGCCTCCAGCTTCGAGGCCAACCCGGACGAGGTGCACCTGACCGTCGCGGCGGTGCGCTACCACAGCCACGGACGCGATCGCCACGGTGTGGCGTCGACGTACCTCGCGGACTTGACCGAGCCGGGGACGCAGATTCCGGTGTACGTCAAGCCGAACAAGACGTTCAAGCTGCCGGCCGATCCGGATACGCCGATCATCATGATCGGGCCGGGCACGGGTGTGGCGCCCTTCCGTGCGTTCATGCAGCATCGCGAATACGACGAAGCCAGGGGTCGCAACTGGCTCTTCTTCGGCGAGCAGCGCTTCCGTACCGATTTTCTCTATCAGACCGAATGGCAGGCCTGGCTGAAGCAGAGACTGTTGCATCGCATTGACCTTGCATTTTCACGCGATCAGTCGCAAAAGGTGTACGTGCAGGATCGGATGCTCGAGCGCAGCCGGGAGCTGTTCGCCTGGTTGGAGGAGGGGGCCCATGTTTACGTCTGTGGCGATGCCGATCGCATGGCTCCAGACGTGCACCGGGCGCTTGAAACCATCGTGCATCGTGAGGGCGGCGTTTCCGCCGAGCGAGCGACTGAGTATGTGAAGAACCTTCAACGCGAGAAGCGCTACCAGCGCGACGTGTATTGATGCTGGCTGGAGAATGAACGATGAGTGACAATGACACCGACTACGGCAACCTCAGTCAGCCGCTCGACCAGCTTCATCCCAACGAGCGGGGCAAGGTCAAGAGCAACTATCTGCGCGGCACCATCGCCGAGGGGCTGACCGGTCCGGTCACCGGTGCGATCAGCGAAGCAGACAACAACCTCACCAAGTTCCACGGCATTTACATGCAGGACGACCGCGACCTGCGCGATGAACGCCGTCGGCAGAAGCTTGAGCCCGCGTACCAGTTCATGATCCGCCTGCGCATGCCGGCTGGTGTGTGCACACCCGAA
>PWPN01000026.1 GCA_003557125.1 Phycisphaerae bacterium
AAAGCAGATCGGCGTATAGGCCAGGTAGACAACCGCTGCCGATAACGGACTGTCGCCCACGAGCCCCAGCGCCCATCCGATAAGGAACATGACCGCGACCGAGTTGATCTGCAGAATGAAAGTCAGCGCCCAGCAGGCCCCGATCGTCCGGGGTCGACTGCGAAAAGCGAATACCGCCCGATCCATCCGCGTCAGGTGCGCTCCGAACGGCAAGGCCGCCAGGATTCGCTCGACCTGAAGGAATCGACGGATCCGCCGCGAAAAGGCGATCACCAGCCCGCAGGCCAACAGGAGGATCGCCAGCGCGATCGGGCGCCCGTACTGCTCGAATGCCGGGTTGTTCCAGTCGAGCAGCACCATGATGCCCGACAGCGACAACAAGCCTCCCATCCCGATCAGCCGATCGAACAGGATGGCTGTGATGGCTTCGTGCTTTTTCGGCGTCTGGCGGGCGATATCGTAGGCTTTGACGGTATCCCCTCCGCCGGTTCCCAACGGCAGGGCGTGCGTGACGAAATTGCTCGCAAAAGCCGCCCGGACGACACGGCCGAACCTCAGGTCGATCCCCTGCACGCCCAGCAGCAGTTTCAGGCGAAAGGCCAACAGAAACGGCGCCGGCCCGAAGCACGCTGCCCCGATCAGCACAAGTCGCCAGTCAGCCTCGGCCAGCACGCGGCGCAGGTGGCCCCAGTCGGTTTCCAGCCACAACCACGTCAGGGCGGCTGCGGCGATGGCAAACCGAACGAACCTGGAGATCCACACGCCACGCGCTGTTTGCATATCACACTTCCAGACAGTGCCCATATACCGCTTCGACAGGCTTCTTGCGCGTCCCATCCTGTAGCGGCCGCCCCCCGTGGCGGCCGTCTGTGGCTGGAAAACATATCACTGGCGGACAAGCAGCCAGGGGCACCCGGAGCAAGCCCCTGACGGGCGAGACGCCCGTCCCACCCTGGAGCGACTGCCCCGTGACGGCCTTGCTAATACGCTCTTTGGAGGCGGCTGCCGGGATAATACCGTTCGAGGATTTCGCCCGCCAGAACGCCCTCGCGGGCAAGGCCCTCGGCTCCGAACTGGCACCACCCTACGCCGTGGCCGAACCCTTGGCCCTGTTCGATGATGATCCGGTCCGGCGCATCGGTGAACCGGAACATCGTGCTCCGGAAAATCCGCCCGGTCGGATCGATGGAAAGCCGTACATTCTCGGCCTCCAGCTCGGTTGTGCGCCCCGCTTGGTCGGTGAGGCCGAACCGCACGGGTCGGCCGGCCGGTGTGCTCTGGACGACCGTCACCTGCCGGATCGGGCCCTTCTCCCGGAACAGTGCATACCGCGCCCGGAGCCTGGCGGTCAGCTCGGCCTTGGTCACTTCGAGCGGTCCCCAGAAAAAGCTGGGTGCATCCTTGCAATGGAGACACCGGACGTTGCCTTCGAGCGGCGCGATCGCGCTGTCGGTACGGATCGCGTCGGCCGATTGCGTCCAGCCCCCGCAGGCGGAACTGTAGTAGGTGCAGAAAATCTTCCAGCCGGCAGGTGAAGGCCACGTGCAGACGATCCCGCGTGTCGCGCGGACAGCCACAGCGGCTTCGGGGACGAGTCGAGCCCGGTCCTCGCCGAGATACACCTGCGTCTGCTCGTCGGCTGTCACGTCCCAGTCCCGCCGCATGCCGAGGGTGCGTTTGTGGTACCAGGCGTACGTCCGAGCCGCGATCGACTGGGCACGGAAGGTCTCCGGGTGGAAGCGACGGTCCAGCTCGCTGGCGACGACCCCCACGAGGTAGTCCTCGATGTGGGCCAGATTGAGGACCATGCCCGAACCGCCCTGTTCGCGAATCAGGCGGAGTCGGCCCGGGAAATGAAGCACCCGCTCGCCGACGCGAAGGCCTACGCTCGACTCGCCGGGCCGATCCGGGACGATGTCAATGGACTGCATCGGCAAATTGAGTGCCAGATCGGGCAGGCTGATCCGGTCCTGCTGGAAGACGACTCGCTGACGTTCCGCGGCGGACTCATGACGCGAAAGGACTTCCTCGGCCTGGGTATCGATCAGCTCGAAAGGCCCTTCGACGTGGATCTGGGCTGTCGGAACGCCGGCCAGAAGCCGGACACGGATGGTGTGATCGATGGCTTCGGCGACGCGGGCCTGAGGCGTCCGATGCGCTTGGGCTGTGCCCGTGCCGCCTGAGACGGACGGCATTGCAATCACCATCAGAAAGATGGTCCACGACAACCCCGGCCGTCGTGTCAGCAGGCAGATCCGCCGTTCCCAATGAAAGCTTCGCGGCCGCACTGTGCCTACCCGCACTGTGCCTACCCCGGCAGCGCGTCGCAACAGGCGTGCAAAAAAGAACATGTCTCAGCCATCCCCAGGCCATCTCTCGGCAGGCCCCAGCCCGCCCCCCCCGCTGTCCTCGGGCTGCCGCATCGCTTGCGTGAGTTGAACACGCCAGGCAAGCGCTCGGGTCGCGCCCTGCCCGATCACGGCCTGGCAAATCGGCCTGCTTACCACCCGCTCGTCAGGTCACCTTGCGGAGTTCGAGCCCGTACTCGCCCAGCTTCTGTTTCACCTCATTGAGCGAGGTCTGCCCGAAATTCTTGGCAGCCAACAGTTCGGCTTCGGTTTTGGTAATCAGTTCGCCGACCGTCTTGAGGTCGAGCCGTTGGAGGCATTTGCGTGCCCGGCTGGAGAACTCGATCTCCGACAGCGGTCGATTCAAAATGTCCGGGGTGCCGGCCATCGTCGGGAAACGCGGGGCGCTGTCGGACGGCGCAATCACCTGAACCAGCGGATCCTCCGACTCCGCCCGCATTTGACCGAGACGGAGCCCTTTCTGAGCGAGCATCGCCTTGATCTCGGTCAACGAGGTCTCACCGAAGTTCTTATAGGTCAGCAACTCGGGTTCGGTGATCCGCAGCAGGTCGCCGAGGTTAAAGATATTCATCTTGCGCAGGCAATTGCGGCTTCGCACGCTCAACTCGAAGTCGTTGATCGACGTGTCCAGGACAGCGTCCTGTTTCCGACGACTCTGTTCCTGGTCCTCGTCATAGTGCATGTTCATCGAGCTTTCGATGTCGCGTGCAAACAGACGGGCCCGCGTGTGGTTGGGGTAACTGGCCAGGACCTGCCGCACACACATCAGGGCCCCACGGTAATCGCCTCGGTCCTCGAGAAGGACCGCCAGGTTGAGCAACCCATTGACATGGGCGGGCGTGCGCCGGGCGAGGGCTTGATAGATGCGGATCGCCTGCTCGTCCTGCCCGCGAAGATCCAGGCAGAAAGCCAGGCGGAAACCGGCCTCGACATGGTCGCCGTCGATCTCCAGGGAGGCGCGATAGGCATCGAGCGCCTCATCGACGAGCCCCTTGGCCTCGAGCAGTTGGCCGTTGAGGTAGTGCCACCGGGAATCCGATGCACCGGCCTCCTGCATGTGCTGAAGCCGTTGCTCGGCCTCCTCGATCTTGCTTTCACGGATTAACGTCGCGACTTCGTCCATCGTCGTTCACCCTGCCTCTATGTCAGGAAAAGGAGAAGGTGCGTTGCCCGGACAGGCATCCGCACAAACCGGTACCGACCGACCCCGTCCTAATCAATGGATGATAACCTCAGTCTCATGGCCGCGCACTGCTTGCCAAGCAGCCCGAACGCGGTCACAACAATGCCAAGCCAGTGTAGCCAAAGTACCGCCCCATGCAAGCAGC
>PWPN01000009.1 GCA_003557125.1 Phycisphaerae bacterium
AAGAGGTCATCATCACGCGGAAACGGGCCCCTCGGCCGCGCGGCCACGGCATCATTCTTCAGGACATCCCGGATGTCGCGCAAAAGCTCTCGCCGGACGTCTGGCGAGCTTATCTGGCCGGCGTGGGCGGCATGGGGATCGGGACGGCTACGAGCATCCTCGTCCAGGCCGGCCGGGCGGAAGGCTACTACGTCTATTTCAGCGATTCGAAGGGGCTGGCGATCCGCAACGGTGCGGTCTATTCGCAGATCATCCTGTCGCGGAAACCCGACAACGTGAGCATGACGGTCGGCTATGGGAAAGCGGACCTGCTCATCGGGCTCGACCCGATCGAGGCGACCCGTGCCATCGATGCCAAGGGCAAACACCGTGTCGCCAGCGCGCAACGCACGTCCGTCGTGGTCAACACGGATCCGAGCCCGACGATCCGGGCGTTGATGGGGCTCGACACGGTACACGTCGAAGCGCTCGAAGCCGACCTGCGCCGGATCAGCCGCGCGGACGGCTACTTTTCGGCCCGCGTATCGCTGTTGTGCGAGCGCATTTTCGGGACGAAGCTCTACGCCAACATCACGATGCTCGGCATTGCGTACCAGCGGGGTCTGCTGCCTTTCCCGCTGCGCACGCTCAAGGAAGCCATTCGCCGTACGGTCCCGGCCGACGTCACCAAGAACCTGCGCGCCTTCGACGTCGGGCGCAAGCTCGTGAGCCGACCCGACCTGTTCGAGGACCTTTTCGGCGAGCAGAACGCGCCGGGGCAGCGCTCGCTCGCACGGACGGTGCGCGAAAAGGCAGCCTATCTGAACCTGCGTCTCCTGGGCACGCGCCGGGCACTGCGCGAGGATCGGCCCGGGGCGGCCGGCAGACGCCGCCTGCCCGAAACGAAGCTGGCACGCGCTTACAAGCACATGGTCTTTACGACGCTGCGGGCCTGCCGCGAACTCGACCGGGAAACGATGCGGGACATCGCCGTGCGCATTTACGATCTCATCCAATGGGGCGGCGTGCGGTGGGCTCGGCGCTATGTCACGCGCGTGCGCCAGGTGTTCCTGGCCGACGACGAGGACCAAGGGTTCGCCGCGACGCGCGCGGTCGTCTGGAACCTGTCCAAGCTCATGCTCATCAAGGACGAGTTCTATGTGGCTGCCCTGCTGACAAGCTATGAAAAACTGCGGCGCGACCGCCATCGCTACAACATCAACCCGGCCAACGGGGACCGTTTGCGCTATCGCCGCACGTTCCATCCGCGCCTGCTCGGCCGACAGTTCGATATCCGCATCCCGCATTCATCGCTCTACCTGCTGCGCAACCTCCGGTTCCTTCGCGCGGTGATCCCGTTCTGGCGCCATCGTGAACGGCGATTCCTCCGCGGGTACGAGGGGCTCGTCGATTCGTTCATCCGTGACGGAAGCTCGGCGTATGACGCCTACCTCGAAGCGCTCCGGACATCCGAATCGGTCACCGGTTACGCGGAAGTGCGCTGGCCGAAGATGGAAGCAGCCCGTGCCAAGGCCGACCACCTGCTCAAAACCGCCCGCACGTCAGCGCACCAATCGCCGCGTCCGGATGTCCGCGCGGGCTGAAAACACCGCTCCTTGAAGATCCCCCTGGATCCCCCCTTTGCAAGGGGGAAAGATCGTTCGCGGGCCGGTGCGCCGTTTGGGGATTTCAGGATTTGAGATCCATGATTTGAGATTCGGGATGATTCGGGATTTCAAATTCAGTATTTGAGATCCAGATTGGTAATTACATTTCAGATTTTGAGCTGATTGGGCATGAGCCTCTCTGGTTTATGGAAGGCCTTGTCCATGTCCATGACGAGCCGTACGATGTCGCCATGAATTCGCCTTTTTACGACGTCGCGATCATCGGAGCGGGGATAGCCGGGGTGAGCTGTGCCCTGTCGGCAGCCGACCACGGATTGCGCGTCGTTCTGATCGAGAAGCAGAAGCACGGTGCCCCGCGCGCGCGGCCGGACTGGGTATCGGCCCGGTCCCTGGCGATGCTGGCCGACAGGAAGGTCGATGTGAAGCCGGTCGTCGGGGAACCATTCGGAGGCGCGACCTTCCATTCGTCCGACCTGTCCCAGCATGCCGACACGTCCGAGAGTGAGCCGCCAGCCTTTCGGGTCGATTACACGGGACTCGTTCAGCACCTCAGCGGCGACGTCCGCTCGAAAGGTGTGACGCTGCTTCACGGGACCGAGCCTGAAACGATCGCGTGCGGAGAAACGTCGGTCCGGCTCACGTGGGCCGACCGCGAACCGATCGAGGCGGGATTCCTCGTCCAGGCCGATGGGGCCCATCCGTCCCCCACCGCGGCGTCAGGAGAACCCGGCGCGTGGGTCGCCGAACTGCAGCTAAACGGCCTGGAAGGCCCCTCCCCTCATCAGCTTCACTGGATACTCGGGCTCGACGAGGGACGAACGGTGGCCAGCTGGTGGTGGGAAGGCACTTTGGCAGTGATCCGCAGCTCGGGTTTCGGTTCGCCCGATGCGGTTCGTCGACGACTGGTCGGGTGCGTGAAGCAGGCGATGGAAGAACGGTGGCTTCGCGGCCAGGCGAAAATCGTGCCCGAAAACGTCGCGCTCCGTCCCGCCCCCGCCCGTCACGCCCTCGAAATGGACTCGCACGTCGACAAACGGGCCTTGCGGATCGGGGACGCGGGCGGTTTTGTCTCCAGAGCGACACGGGAAGGCATCGAGCCGGCGATCCGGTCAGCCTTCCTGGCAGCCGAGACGCTGTCCGAGGCAGCGGAAAATCGGACCCCGCAGGATGCTCTTCAGAAGTTCGACGTTTCCTGGCGGACCGGCATGGCAGAGGACCTCGGCTCGCCGAGTGCACAGGTTCCGTTCATGCTGCCGTTGATCTTCAAAAACAGCCAGATGGCCCAGCGCCTCGCGGCGACGTTCTGGTACGGCCGACAGCCGTGATACCTGGCCACACCCGAGCCGTTCGCGTCTGGGGCGTTTTTTAGGGGTTGTTGAATACCGCTTGCCTACAGGGCGGCTCGATACGGGCCCGTGGCTGTTCACAAGCACTTCTCAACAAAGCAGAAACCCACGCGCGAGACGCCCGTAGCATCCCGCACTTGTTTCACACAGCGCAGGGGCACACAAAACACCACAGTGTCATTCATTGCCTGCATGCGGTGAAGACGCAGTGAGCTACTGCACCTTACCGGAAGATCCTTCTCTTTTTTATCGGCGGGTGCAGCATCCTGCACATGGAAATGCGCATCGCAGGTTTGAATGATCCCACGTCGAGTCGCCCCACCCTTCCACGAAACGAGTGGAATGCAGATCGTGCCCGAATCGCTTTTGATCTCGTCTGTCGACGTGCCTAAAATCTTTCGTTCGAGAGGTCCGCCGAGCATACGATGCCACTTCACGGGGCTTGAAGGCTGACCATGTAATAGCCTCGAAAAAGCGAGGCACCCAGAGGTGAGCTATCCCGAATGTGCCATTTTAAGGCATATGGAGACGCGAGTCCGAAAAGCCAGCTAAGGCGGTGAAGCATGCTTCTCACCGAACGAGACAGTTTCATGTTCCTCGAACAGGTAAGGCCGTGCTTCGAAAGGCAGGGTGGCCATGCTTTGCTGACCGTTCTGGCGAGAAACTGGCCGAACCCAAGGCTGGTTTCTTTCCTTGAGGGCGGCCACACGGATGCGACGAAGGCGGCGCTT
>PWPN01000294.1 GCA_003557125.1 Phycisphaerae bacterium
CTGGCCGATCTGCAGCGGGTTACGGACGAAGAGGCTTACCGGCACTGGCAGGAATACAGAGATGAGTTCATTCGGCCGCAACCTCCGGCCGAAGCGGATGGGCCTCCGACCGAGGCGACCGAAGAGGAACCTTATGCGACCTTCTCCGAGGCCAGAGACGATGTCATGGAGAAGCTTCGCCAGGAAAAGGCCCGCGTCGAGGCATTGCGCATCGCGCGCGATCTTATCGTGCGGCTGAATCGCCCGTGGCGGCAACTGGAAGCAGCCGCGGATGACGCCGCGATTCCGCAAGGCGTCGATTTGGCGGAAGACTACACTCAGGATGTCGAGATGATGCAGGCACGTTATCCGGGTGCCGTAACGTACGGGCGGACACTGTTGGCCGACGCTCAAGAGCTGAGCGCGCATCCCCAGATCGGACGAACGCACTGGCCGATCCCCGGCGCCTGGCCTTTCCCCTTCGCCCAGGCGGCACTGCTTGTCGAGGGGCTTGAGGCAGCCGATTCGGAAGACCCGGCCGTCGAACGTTTGACGCGGCGACTCTATGAAACCTGCCCCGAGCCCTTCCTCGATCAGGAGGGCAATGCGTACGTCTTCCGCACCGTTGCGATCCGGCCGCATGAGCCGCCGGCCTCATGGGAGGAGATCCGCGATCGGCTCGCCGACGATGTCCGTCGTCGTAGGGCCTACGATCGCGCGGGCGAATTGGCCGAAGCGCTGGCAGAGGCGGCCCGGACAGATGAGCAAGGCCTTGCCGCAGCCTTCCAAGAGGAAAACGACCTGAAGCAGGAACTCGGTGACACCGCCTTCAGCGAACCCGAACCCTTCGCACGCAATCGCCTCTCGATGTTCGGCGGGCCGCCCATGCTGGTGCCCAACTGGATCCCGGATATCGGCATGGACGCGGCGTTGATCGAACAAAGCTTTGCCGTCGCCGACGAGACCGTGCCGCAAGCCGATCGTACGTTCGTCCATGCTCAACCCGAGCGCGGCCGCTGGATCGTCGCGGAGGTGCACGAGCTGCTGCCGGTCACGACCGAGGAGTTCGATCAGCAGCGCGAGTTGGCGTTCGACTACACCCGGACGATCATGAACCTCGAATTCCTGGCGAACTGGTTCGATTCCGATCAGATCCGTTCGCGCGTCGGATGGCGGGACATCGAACCTGAAACAGATGGCGAGCAGGAACCTGACGAAGAGTCGATCGCCCTGGAAGATGACAACGCCGACACCACCGGATGATCGACTCGCACCGGATGCACACGCGACCGGTCGCATGTAATAGAAACGAAAGCCCCCGCCGACTTTGAGCGGGGGCTTTTTTTGGCGCGGTATTTTCGTGGACTGCGACAAGGCTTCGGTCACGGCTCATTGTCGCGCGCGATCCAGGAGTCGTCCGTTCGGGGCGTATCGTGGATCTCGTCGGGTGCGAAGTAAAGGTCGATCTCGAAGGCGGCTGTCTCCGGCCCATCGCTTCCATGGACGAGGTTGTAGG
This sequence comes from Phycisphaerae bacterium, assembly GCA_003557125.1. Classification (GTDB taxonomy): domain Bacteria; phylum Planctomycetota; class Phycisphaerae; order UBA1845; family PWPN01; genus PWPN01. The sequence goes on from PWPN01000294.1 coordinate 1,496, forward strand.
TCTTGCTGGCGCCGAAGTCGCCGCGGATGCTGCCCGGCTCAGCGTCGAACCCGAAGGTCGCGCCCATCAGCTTACGGCAGACACTGATCGCGCGCGGCCCGGCCACGACCATCACGACGACGGGGCCCGAGGTGATGTAGTCGACAAGACCCGCGTAAAACGGCTTGCCCTCGTGGACGCCGTAGTGTTTTTCCGCAAGCTCCCGCGTGATCTGGATGAGTTTCAAGGCGGCGATCGTCAGCCCCTTGTCCTCGAATCGCCGGATGATCCGACCCATGAGCCGGCGCTGCACCGCGTCCGGCTTGATGATGATAAGCGTCTGTTCGTTCACGTGGTTTCTCCTTCAAGTGGGTCCGCTACCGGGTGGTACGGGCGTCTCGCCCGTCGATGGATCGTTGCAGCATACGCCTCGTGCCAAGTCTCTATGAGCAGTGCATCGGTGGTCATTCCGCATAGGCTGAGCGGGCCGCTGCGATCATCGCGTCGAGATTGGCTGACGGCACCGCCTGCGGGTCGAACGTGCAGCCGGCTGTGATCAGGATCGGTCGTTCGCCTGCCTGGCGGACAGCGTCGTGCACCTCGGCTGTGACATCCTCTGGCCCCTTGCTCGGCAGCGTCGCGAGGTTGTCGACCCCTCCAGCCAGTGCGGGCCGAACGCGGTCCCGCGCATAGGCGAGGCTCGGACCGGCTGAGCGGTCCGCCCAGTTCAGCACATGGACGGGATAGTCCGCAAGCGCCCGGAAATCCTGGGGCCTGCCGCAAATGTGCAGCATGTTGAAGGTCGCATGGCCGACGGCGTCGAGCAGCATCCGGTCGGCCGGCCGAACGAGCTCGGCGTAGGTGTCGGGTCCGTTGGTCGGCGTGTTGACCCAGTCGTCGCGCACGGACAGGAAGATGCCGTCGGCGCCGGCTTGGACGCACGCCCGCGCAAAGTCGGCCAGCGTCGCAGCGATCGCTTCGAGTGCACCCCGTACCGCCTGGCGATCCTCGGTCAGAAGCCGACTCAGCGTTTCGTCGCGATCGTCGGAGGCGTCCAGCGAGGGCGGGCCGTGGGCCGTGCTCGGCGGGCGCGTCCATTGGCGAAGGGTGCTCCACGGGCCGAAGACGGTCGTGCACATGGGCAGTTGTTCGCCCACCGCGGCCGCCAGCTTGGCGATCACGTCGAGTTGGCCGGCCAACTCGCCTGCGTCGGCCGCTTGCGGGCGGATTTTTTTGAGGTCGGCGACGCTCTGAACGATCGGCACGTCCCCGCGCGGAAAGAGATGGTCGTTCATGACCTTCAGGAAATCGACATCGTAGCGTTCCAGAAAGTGCAGGTGTGCGTCGACAGCCGCCTGACCGGCGCGCTGCGCTTCGGTAAAGTGATGCCAGAAGCTGACGGGCGGGCGATCGGGTCGCCGGCCGACCAGTACCGTTTCGACTCGTGTGCGTTTGTCGCTCATAGCGCGACTGTAGGCAAGGCTGCCGGGCCGGTCAAGCGATCGATGTACCGAAAGTCTATCCGCCCCACCACCTCTGCAGAGCCGCCTTGACTGAGGTTTTCCGATCCGTTGCATCTCCCCTTCTTGGCAAGCAGGACGGGATTGGTTAGGCTGCTGCGGTGAGGCATGTGGCCGTCAGAAACTCGAAAGGGGCTGCCATGTACAAGATACCTGCCATGTACAAGATACTGGGAACTCTACTCGTATCGATCCTGTTGGTTGCCAGCATCGGGTGCGCCGCGAATCCCATTGTGGGAGATAATGTTCAGAGAACAGGGCGCTACTCGGGGAATGTGAGGGTTGTCGGCAACAACAGCCACCTGACGATCCAGAAAGGCTCCGTCGTGCCCAAGCTGTCGATCGTCGGCGACAACAGTACGGTCGTGGTCGAAGACGGGGTCGAGCTTGGCAGGATCGAGTTCTGGGGGAACGGCAGCACCGTCAGCATTCCGCGCGGCATGAATACATGGGTTTCCAGGGTCGGCGTCAACTCGGTTGTCAGGCACCCGCCGAACGAGGGGGCCCCCACTCAAGCCCAGGTCAGCCCTTAGCCCGGATATTTCATGAGGTGCAGGGTTGCACAGGTTTTGTGGTCGGGCGTTGCCGAGTTGGGTGGACGGCGCGCGTTCGGCGCAGAGGGCCCCCTTACCCCCATTCAGCCAACCGGA
>PWPN01000356.1 GCA_003557125.1 Phycisphaerae bacterium
CGCGCGATCAATGAAAAACGCGTCGCCATCCCCGACCGCGAACGCGACTGGCTGAAAAAGCTCTCGACGACCGTCGAAAGCCTTCCGGAATGCCCGGATGAAGCGCTCGAGCAATTGGCCGACACGTATGGCCATCTCTTCCAGCGCGAAGCCTATGGCCTCAATGGCTCGGCCAAATAAGCTCAAATAAGCAGTACCGTGGCGCACCGATTTTCCCCCATACCAAGGGGGGATGAAGGGGGGTTCTTTAAGGAGCCGCGGGCTTGATGCCCGCGCGGTCTGCCGGATACGGGTACCGCTTACAGAGCAGCAACACAATCGACGGGCGAGACGTCCGTACCACCCTGATCTCCGAATGGGTGCCACTGGCGGCTTGTCCGCCAGTGCTGCTCTCGCACGCCCAACGGGCGAGACGCCCGTACCACCCTCTTCCTAGCAAACGGGTGGTACGCCTGAACCACCTCTGCCGGGTAGGCCGATCAGAGCCCGACGATCAGAAACGTCAGGATCAGTCCCGCGAAGGCAGCGTGGTAACCGACATGGGCAATGTTGTTGACGACCCGGTTGAATTCCATCCGTCGCTCATGTTCGGAGGAATAACTCGCACGGACTCCAAGGACATCCGCGTGGTGCGGCTGGCTTTCGAGATGGACCAGGGCTTCGAACTGCGTCTCGGTCAACTCGAGAGGCCTGATGGGCGGTTCGGCGACGGCCGTCCCGTGCTGCGATATTCCCGCGGCCGAAACGGTGCCCGGCAAGGCCAATGCGACACAAACGATCCCGATGAAAAGTGCAATCCTGTGCATGGCTACCTCCCTGCCGGTCAACCGGCGGCCCTGCCCGAAGGCGCCGGCGGTCGAACCACCAGCATCATCGCATGCCCCGCCCGGGCCCACATCGTTTCGAACTCATCGACCGTCACTTCCTGGAGCGGCTGCTCGTTGGCTGGGTCGAGATAATAGATTGTATCGGCATGAAATGTATCGGCCGCCTGCGGGTCCTGCATTTTGGAAAAACCGATCACGACCACGGCATGGTTCATGTCCGGGTCATCCCCCTTCGCATTGATGACGCAAATGGCAGGATACCCCCGCTGAAGGACCCAGTACCTCAATCCAAGTGGCGGATTTCCGTCTAGCTCGCCCCGCAATGTGACCAGGTGCAGGCCGATGCTTTCGAGGTAGGTCTTCACGTCGCCCGGCTGGGTTTCGTCGAGCTCGGCCTGTGCGAGTTCGTGCCGCAGCCGAGCGTCGTTGTACCGGTATTCGCCGAGCACATAGTTGGCTGCCATGGCCACGCTGGCTGTGAGGCATCCCGCATAGCTGCTCGCGCTCTCGTATCGGACCTGCAGCGTACCGGGAGGATGTTGCCGTCTGGGTTGAGGCGACTCGCAGCCCGCACCCGCACCAGCCAACGCCAACGCCAGAAGCGTCGCGATCCATCTCCGAGACACAATGCGATTCATGCCCGCACAATTCATGCCCGCCTCGCTTCCGTGCATCGTAAGTCTTCTTGATCGCTGTGCAATCGCGTCCGATCATATGGTAAGGACTTTGAATTGGCTATAAGATGCATTGACATCACGCCGAAAACATCGGCCGGGCGCTGCACAGGAGAAAGGCATGGTTGGATGGACCGGATTGAACCGCCCCGCCCGCGGGCTCGCTCGGCCGGCATGGTATCTCGTGGGGGTCGGACTCATCTGCTGCACCGGATGCCCGCCCGCGTACAACGTCGACGACGCCGACGAGCTGCCGCCGGCACTGGCTGCCATTGCTGAGGAAAGCACGCTCACCCACACGCTGCACTGCACACGCAATGTCTTCAACGAGTGCCCGCCCATACGCCCCGAGGTGGGGACGGACGCGCACGGCGTGATATGGACGGAGGATCGTTTCCTGTTCGGGCTGCTGGCCAACCCGTTCCATTGGCCTTTGGACTGCTACCGGGGCACCTCGCCCGAACTCGGGCCTTCGTCTTACCAATGCTGTTACGACGGCGACCTCCTGGACGACGCGAGCCCGTTGGCCGGGACGTTCGACTTCTTCGCGCCGCTCTCGCCGATGGGACAGGTGGCTCATTTTTTCTGGGACGTCCTGCCCGCATTCCTCTGGAATTGCCCGCCGCCGATGGATGCCATGGGAATGGCATCTTCTGAAGAGTGAACTGATCAGGAGCGCAGCGTCAGATAGAGGCTGCTCAGGAACTGAAGGAAACTCTCACGGAAGGCCTGGATGTCGGCCTCGGTCAGGGTGCGTTCGGAATGCCCGATCCGCGCGCGGAAGGTCAGCGAGCGCTGCCCGGCCGGCACGGAGCCGCCCTCGTAGGCGTCCACGAACCACAGGCGGCTGAGAAGCGCATGGTCGTATTGGGCGAGTCGGCTGGAAAGATCCGCGTACCGCCGTCGCGCGTCGATGAGTACCGAAAAATCGATTTCGATCTGCGGAAAGACCGGCACGCGCGGCAGCTTACGCGGCTCGGGACGGCCCTCGACTAAGGCCGACAGGTCGATCTCGGCCAGGACGATCGTCCACGCAGCCAGGTGCTCATCGATGCGCCGCTTCAAGGCCGAGGGCACGACCGTCATCCGCCCCGCTGACCGCTGGCCCACGACCATCTCGGCTGTCTTGACTTCGTGCTCCCAGACGAACGAAGCCTCGGCCAGCTGGTAACGGACCGATGCGTCGAGCGTCTGGCGGGCCCAGGTTTCCAGGTCGCACTTCAGGCGACGCAGGGCCTGATCCTCGTGAACCGGTTTACGGCCCGGCGCGACGACCGCCAGGGCGAGATGGTGGTTCTCGCGATCCGAGGCGGCATCGTCCCCGGCGAAAAAAGCACTGCCGATCTCCAGCAGTTCGAAGCGATCGAGGTGGTGACGGTTCAGGTCGATGGACGCCAGGACACCGGGCAGCAGCGTCGTGCGGAGCCGTTCCGTGCCGGCCGCGGCCGGGTTGATGAGCGTCACGGTCGGGCCGGGCTCGAAACCGAGCCGTTTGAGCCAGTCCTGATCGAACCAGATGTTCCGATGAATCTCGGCGTAGCTCGATCCCCCGCAGAGGATCGAAAGCGTTTTCTTCTCGATGCGCGTAATCTCGGCCGGCTCGGCATAGCGGACGGTCACTTCCGGAAGCACGGGCTCGATCGCGTTGTACCCGATGAGCCGGGCGATCTCCTCGATGACGTCGACTTCGAGAGTGACATCCTTTGTCGCCCGGAAGCTGGGCACCGTCACATCCAGGGCGCCCCCGGCCTGTTCGATCCGGAATTCGAGCGGTTCGAGCAGGCTGCGGATCGTCTCGGCCGACACGGGCCTTCCGACGTACTGGGCGACCCGTTCCAGGTCGACGCGCACGACCGTCGGAGCGGGCGGAGCCGGGAAGCAGTCCGACAGCCGACTGGTCAGCTTCAGTTCCGGCAGCTCGGGCCTGGCCAGGCGCACGAACCGCTGAATGCCCAGCACGGTATGGTTCGGGTCGAGGCTCTTTTCGAACCGGGCGCTGGCGTCCGTGCGATGGCCCAGGGTCGTCGCGCACCGGCGAATGGTGGCCGGCTCGAAGTTGGCGCTTTCCAGCAGAAGTGAGCCGGTCGTGCCGGTAACCTCCGTATCGGCACCGCCCATGATGCCGGCCAATGCGATGGA
>PWPN01000135.1 GCA_003557125.1 Phycisphaerae bacterium
CTGACAGCGATCTTGGGCATCCCGGCCGGCATGGGCGGAATGTTGCGCAGCTCGAACTCCCCGAGCTGTCGGCAGTCCCGCACGAGCTCGCGCTCGCCCTGGAGCACGTTGATTTTCACATTCGTTTGGCCGTCCACGAACGTGCTGAAGCGCTCGGTCACCTGGCAGGGGATGCGCGTATTGCGCAGGATGAGTTTGCTCATCGCGCCGCCGAGCGTTTCGATCCCGAGTGACAATGGTATGACGTCCAGTAGGAGCGTATCCCGGCGTTGCCCTGCCAGGACAGCCGCCTGCACCGCGGCACCCAGCGCGACGACCTCGTCGGGGTTCAGGGCCGTGTAAGGCATCTTGCCGAAAAACGCCTCCACCTTCCGACGGACCAGCGGGATGCGCGTGCTGCCGCCGACGAGGATGACCCGGTCGATGTCCTCGGTGCGGATGGACGCGTCCTCGACTGCCCTGCGACACGCCGTCAACGTCGTATCGACGTGCGGGCCGATGAGCGCTTCGAACTGATCCCGCGTCACCGTCCGTCGGTAGCAACGGCCTTGGCCCAGGTCGATTTCCAGCGTAGCCTCGTGTTCGCTGCTGAGACGTATTTTTACGCTCTCGGCCAGGCTTCGCAGGGCCTGCCGGGCCGCGGGCGCCTCGATCGACAGGCCGAATTGCGCCGCGACCTCCTGCTGAACGAGCCCGATGATCGCACGATCGAAGTCATCGCCTCCGAGGCACGAATTGCCGTGCGTGCTGAGCACCTCGTATACGCCGCCCGAAATGCGCAGGATCGACACGTCGAACGTCCCGCCCCCCAGGTCATAGATCGCTACGAGCGAATCGTGCGAACGGCGTTCCTCGGCCAGGTCCGCAAGCTCGCCCATGTTGGCCGTGACGGCAAGTGGCAGCGACATCGAGACGGTCGGGCCTGCTTGTGCATCGTCTGCCGGCTCGGCGCCCTGCTCGCGCACGCCCAGGCCGTACGCCAGCGCCGCAGCCGTCGGCTCGTTGATGATCCGAACGACCTCGAGACCCGCGATTCGGCCGGCGTCGCGCGTCGCCTGACGCTGGGCATCGTCGAAATAGGCCGGAACGGTGATGACGGCTTTGCGGACGTCGGTTCCCAGACTTCGACAGGCACGCTCACGCAGCTCGCGGAGAATAAGTGCGCTGATCTCGGGCGGGGTCAGCAGTCGCCCTTCGATTTCGACGGCCGCCACATCGCGCTGCGCCGTCGCATCGCCTGCGTCGGTGACCCGTTTGACTACGTGGTAGGGGAGATGGCTCAGCTCGCCGCTGGCCGCCAGCTCGTCGAAGCCGCGTCCCATGAGCCGTTTGATGGAAAAGATCGACGCCAGCGGATTCTCGACGGCATGGCCTTTGGCCTGCTGGCGGACCGTAACCGCCCCCGACGGGTCGAATGTCAAAAAGGAAGGCAGACAACCCTGGTCAGCCTCATCCCGCAGAACGCGCGGACCGGCCTGGTCGCAGACAGCCGCCAGCGAGTTGGTCGTGCCCAGATCGATGCCGATCACGATGTCCTGCAACGCGCCCATCTGTCCTCAGTGTCAAGTCGATTCGCCCGGCAGGGCGGTCGAAATCTGTTCGAGAAGACTATCCCAGTACTTGACCGCATTCAACTGCTGTCGCAAATCCCGGCACAGCTCCGTCTGGCAACCGCTGTCAGCCAATGTCCGAGCATGACGCCCGACAGCGTCCATGGCCGCGGCCCGGCTGGCACGCACCTGGCTGGCGAGTTCCTGAAGCACCCCGGTATGCCCTTCCGCGCGGGCGTCCTCGATCTGCTCGCGGAGCGTCAGGACGCGACCTAAAAGATCCTGGGGAACGCTTTTATCCTCGCAGCAGTTCGCTCCGCCGGCCAGACGCAACAGATAATCCGCCCGACTCACCGGGTCGCGTAGCACCTCATAGGCCTGATTGAACCGGGCGCTGAGCATGAGCGATCGCCGTCGATCCGTTTCGTCCGCCTGGCCGGCCAGGTCCGGGTGAATGAGCCGACTCAATTGGAGATACTTGCGGTGGAGCTGATCCAGGTCGATGTCGAAGCCCGGCTCGACCCCGAACAGCTCGAAGCAATCGAAAGTGTCGGCCGGCAGATCCGTCAAGGCACCGCAGCCCGCACAGGCGACGGGCGAATCCATCGGTTTGTCGCACTGGACGCATCGCGTGGGATAACTGTGCGTGGTGGGTGGCTCCACGTCCGTCAGCCTCCTGTTTTCACCTTCGCCCGCATCCGCCGCCGCTGCGGGAAGGTAATTATTCTAACGCAACCTGAGATCACATTCGAGCGACGGATAAATACCCTGCGCCTGCGAATGTGTCCGATATCGGGGCGCTTTTTGCCCGTAATGGGGTTCATTCCTTCACTTGGCGCTGACCGGCTGGGAGTGGACGTTATCGAGCATCCGCTGAAGGGCGACCCGTGCGTCGCGACGCGTCTCCGCGTCGACCGTGATCCGGTTGACCACGCGCCCGGCCGCCAGCTCGTCGAGGCACCAGAGCAGGTGCTTGAGGTCGATGCGGTACATCGTCGAACAGAGACACTGCGGGCCGGCCAGGGATCGGATGACCTTTCGGTCGGCGTGCATCTGCGCGGCGCGGTTGACCAGGTGAACCTCCGTGCCGACCGCCCAGTGCGACCCCTCGGGCGCTTCGTTGAGCACCTTGAGGATGTACTCCGTGCTGCCGGCCAGGTCCGCCTTCTGCACGACGCTCCAGTCGCATTCCGGATGGACGATAATTTTACAGGCGGGGTCGGCCTTTCGAACCGCATCGCAATGGGCGGCTGTGAAATTCATGTGCACGCTGCAATGGCCCTTCCAGAGCAGGAACCTGGCGTTTCGGATCTGCTCGGCCGTAAGCCCCCCGTGCAGTGCATGCGGGTCATAGACGACCATGCTGTCGAGCGGGTGCCCCATGGCATAGGCTGTGTTGCGACCGAGGTGCTGGTCGGGCAGGAAGAGCACCTTATCGCCCCGTTCGAGTGCCCATTCGAGGATACGTCGCGCGTTGGAACTCGTGCAGCATGCGCCGCCATGCCGACCGCAGAACGCTTTCACGTATGCGGCACTGTTGACGTAGGTGATCGGGATGATCGTCGCATCCGTGACAGCCGTCAGTTCTTCCCACGCCTCTTCGACGTCGAGCGGGTCGGCCATGTCGGCCATCGAGCAACCGGCCGACAGGTCGGGCAAGATCACGTTGACGCGCTCTTCGGTCAGGATGTCGGCCGACTCGGCCATGAAGTGCACGCCGCAGAATATGACGTTATCCGCCTGCTTCTGGGCAGCGGCCTGCTGGCTGAGCTTGAGGCTGTCGCCCGTGAAGTCGGCGAACTGGATGACATCGTCCTGCTGATAATGATGGCCCAGGATCACAAGGCGCTGACCGAAGGCTTTCTTATGGGCACGGATGCGATCGGCCATCTCAGCTTCGGACATTTGCCCGTAATGAGACGGAAGAGGGGGTTGGTAGAGATTCGCCATCGTCCTGCTCGCATGCGAAGCGGTCGGAGTATTGTATCCCTCCGGATTCGGCGCGACCGCTGAGCGGAGTTATCCGAAGTATCCATTCACAAGTATAGTTTTTCGTGCTAATCTTGCCAACCGAGC
>PWPN01000065.1 GCA_003557125.1 Phycisphaerae bacterium
CTCGACAACAGGATCTATCTCGCGATCACCGTCGTCCCCGAGCCGGCGACCGTCGCGCTGTTGGCCGTGGGTGGGGCTGCGTTACTGATCAGGCGTCGGCGGGCCTGATGCACCGCCCGCTTGTAGCGGCCGCCACCAGTGGCAGCCGTTTTCCTTCGCCGCAATCCGAGCCGCGACCGAGAGGGAGAAGCTACGAAGTAAGCCAACCTCGACGGCATCGATCCGCGAGATCGACCGTGAACTGCCTGAGCTATTCTTAAGCCGAGTTTAAGGAAGACCGTCGCATTAATCCTGGATGTCCTGGTAGCCTGATAGCAGACTGTGCAGCAGTTCCATCAGCCACGCGGTGTCTGTCTCGCCGACCGCACAATAGGTGAGGCCGCCGATTTCAAGAGCGGCCATCTTGTTCCGAGCGAAGGCGCCGGTGTGATAGGTACGCCCCTCGCGCCGCACCTGCCCGGCGAACCTCAAAGTCTCCGGCTTGTCGCGCAAGACAATGATCGAAATGACGCCGCGATCCGTGGCCATGACGTAGCTGCCGACAGGACGGTTGCGGAAATATGCGACACAGCAGCCGCGCAGATCCATCCCCGCCCCCAGACGGGGAAAGGCCGGCACAAATCCGAGCTCCCGCTTCATGAACGCAGCCATTCTCTGCGGATCGGAAGAGCCGTAGAGCTCGGCATGAGGCATGAGATTGGCTTGATGAATCTGGGCCAGTTCGGCCGACGCGGCCTGCACCTGCCGTGAACCCGAGACATAGAGCGTCAGGGAGACGGCCACCAGTGCGATGGCAGCGGCCGCAGCAAGACTTGGCGCGATTCGGCGATAGGCAGCGACAACGGCACGCGGCCTGCGATCCCGGTCGGCTGACCGGATGCAGGCGGTGACGCTACGTTTCAGCGCTGCGTCCGCATCAACGGAAGCGAATGCCTGCCGGAGTCGACCGCGCACAGCCAATGCCTGTTCGTAACGCGTTCGGCAGAGACCGCACTCAGCCACATGGGCGGGTGGAGACTCCGTCCCGTCCAGCACCATTTCAATCTGTTCCGAGGTCATGTGCGACATGATCGCCTCTCCAGATAACCCATCTCTCTGGCATGATTTGCGAGCTTGTCCCGCAAAATCGCCCGCGCTCGACTCACTCGACTCTTCACTGTGCCCACTGCGACGTTCAATACCTCGGCTACCTCCTCCTGACTCAAGCCTTCGACATCGGTCAAAAACAGGGCCATCCGCTGCGGCTCTTTCAGTTCCATCAGCGCGTCGATGACCCGCTCATCGCTGAATCGCTCCAAAATCTGAACAAAATCCGTTTCACCCGTTTCCACCACAGGCGCGGCTTCGAGGCGTTCCTCATCAAGGGGGATTGCGGGGCCTGCTACCCGACGACGGCGAATCTGATCGATCCAGGCGTTTCGCATGATTTTCATCATCCATGCTTTGCCGTGAGTCCCCTGCCCGAAAGTTTCGAACCGATCCAAGGCCTTGACGCACGTCGTCTGGACCAGCTCAGCGGCTGCGTCAACGTCGCCGGTCAATGTCCGCGCAGCCCGATACAGCGCATCGAGCATCGGCAACACGAGATTTTCAAAATCCTGGTTGCCGTGTGTCCGGCCTGGTTGTCCTCGCATATGTTTCAACGGACGAAAGATCCTCGGCGTTCCCAATGGAACACGAATACTACGAAACATCCCGACGGATGATTGTGACGACACCTCTTACTTACGACAATCGGCTTTTGAAAGATGAGACGTGCGGATGCGTGATTGTCGCCCCCCTCGATTTTGAGGATATGCCATCGGCAGGTCAACTGCGACTTGACGTGCCGTCGGACAAAAATTCTGTCGATAAAAGTATATTTCCATGCCGATTGCGGAAAAGACCCGTCTGTCCCGCAATCGGGGCGCGCGTCCTTAACTGCCCCTTACCTGGACCGGCATCAAATTGTCACTGAATGCCGCTGGCCAACTATCACGGCCAATGCTAAGGTGTAATAGCTCGGGCTTGATCTCGTTAACGACAAAGATTTGATGGAACGTTTCGGCAGATCTTTTCGTTTTCCACACTGTCAGCAGCAGGCGATTCGGAAATTCCGGATGGCTGGAGCGTCGTAACACGCTCGTGTGGAAGCGTTTTACCATTCGTGCATGGTTGAATACAGTGACCGTCTCATGCTTTCATCCATGGCCATGGCCGCCACATCCCAATGCGGATGTTTTCATAACGTCCAGTTCTGTGCTGACACAAGGAGACGGACGCATGGCTTCCAGAACGCTGCTCGCAGGAATGACAGTTATCATGACTCTTTGGCTCATCGCCTGCCAGAGCCCGGCACGTCACGTCGACTATCGCAGCGCAGCCCTGACGGGCCTCGTGGACCGCGCCGCGACGGAAAACCGCACCGCGGCCCCCCATGCAAAACGCCTCGGAGATCATGACTTGGCGGCCGATGCGCCGTCCCTGCCCGTCCTGAGTACGGACTCGACGCTGGCCGACTATGTCGTCTACGCCCTGTTGGAAAACCCCCAGCTCGAAGCGCAGTTCAACCGATGGAAGGCGGCTCTGGAGGAGGGAATCATCGAGGGTACGCTGCCGGACCCGCAGTTCACCTACCGCTATTACATCGTGCGTATGGGCGCCGGCCCCGATATGGAGCAGCGCCAGACAATGGAGCTCTCGCAGGTGTTTCCCTGGTTCGGGAAACTGAAACTTCGCAGCAAGCGGGCCGAAGACGAGGCAGCCGCCCAGAAGCAGCTTTTCGAGGCCGAACGGCTCCGGGTGATCTACGAAGTCAAGGATGCCTATTACGAATATTATTATCTTGCCCAGTCGATCCACAACACGCGCGAGAGTCGCCGACTCACCGAACACATGGAAGGCGTCGCCCGGGCCCGGTACCGCGCGGACGCTGTCGGCCATGCCGATGTCATCCGTGCCCAGGTCGAACTGGGCCGACTCGATGATCGCGTGCGTACGCAGGAAGATCTCCGTGCCCCTGCTATGGCACGGCTCAATGCGGTGCTCAACCGCCCTGCCGACGCGGAATTACCCTGGCCTGGGGAGATTGAGCCCGTTTCGACCAACCTGGACGATTCGGACATCCTGGCCCTGGCCGAGGAGCATAACCCCCAGCTCAAGGCGATGATCCACACGATCGACCGCGAGCAGCGTGGGATCGCGCTGGCCCGCAAGGAGTATTTCCCGGACATCATGGTCGGCGGCGAATGGATGGACATGACGATGATGCCGGGGATGTCCGGCGACAGTCGGGACGGCTGGGCTGTCATGGTGGGCGTCAACGTGCCGATCTGGTGGCATAAGTATGCCGCGGGCGTGCGCCAGGCGTCTGCCCGACATCACGCGGCCCAGCTCGAACGGCTCGACGAAGTGAACGCGCTGCGCACCCGGCTCGCCCGGGCGTTGTACGAGCTACGCGACGCAGAGCGGAAGATCGCGCTGTACCGCGATACGCTGATCCCCCGCGCGGAGGCGTCGGTAGGGGCGACCGAGGCAGCCTTCCGCACGGGCACAGCCACCTTTCTGGAGCTTCTCGAATCCGTTCGCGTGCTCCTGGAATTCGAACTGTCCCACCAGCGGGCGCTTGCCTCGCAGGCCCAACGTCTCGCGGAAGTCGAAATGTGGGTCGGCAGAAATCTTCCGCGAACGCAGCATAACGAATCGACTTAGAGGGGATGCGCTAGAAAAATAGTTATCGAAGCGGACCGCAAAACGCGCTTGACCCTGAAACCATTGCAAGCCGAAGGGACGGCTCGCATTTCGGGCTTGGCTGCCGCCTGGGGAGCCTGCCCCAGGAAACCGTATGACAAGGAGGTATCGAAGCCCATGCTGTTTGACGACATCACCCAGACGATCGGCCGGACGCCCCTCGTGCGCATCCATCGCATCATCAACTCGTCCGCGAATGTGTACGCCAAGCTCGAATTCTTCAACCCGTTGTCGAGCGTCAAGGACCGCATCGGCGTAGCCATGATCGATGCTGCGGAAAAATCCGGCAAGGTCGACAAGGATACGGTGCTCATCGAGCCGACTTCGGGGAACACGGGGATCGCGTTGGCCTTCGTTGCAGCCGCACGCGGCTACCGGCTCATCCTGACCATGCCCGAGAGCATGTCGATGGAACGTCGCAACCTGCTCAAGGCGCTCGGCGCCGAGCTGGTGTTGACCCCGGCTGCGGAAGGAATGAAGGGCGCCGTCGCCCGCGCCGAAGCGCTTACGGAAGAAACGCCCAAATCGGTTCTGCTTCAGCAGTTCTACAACCCCGCCAATCCCGAGATCCATCGCACGACCACAGCCGAGGAGATCTGGGCCGACACCGACGGGGGCGTGGACATCCTGGTCGCCGGCGTAGGCACGGGCGGAACGATCACGGGTGTGAGTGAAGTCATCAAGAAACGTAAGCCGTCTTTCCAGGCCATCGCCGTCGAGCCGGCGGATTCGCCCGTGATCACGCAGAAGCGGGCAGGCGAGGAGCTCAAGCCCGGCCCCCACAAGATCCAGGGGATCGGCGCGGGCTTCATCCCGGGCAATCTCAATCTCGACGTCGTGGACGATGTCGTCCGGGTCACCAACGAGGACGCTTTCGCGTGGGCCCGTCGAGCCGCCAAGGAGGAGGGCCTGCTGTGTGGCATCTCGTCGGGCGCCGCTCTTTACGCAGCCAACGAAATCGCATCCCGACCGGAGAACAAGGGGAAACTGATCGTGGCCGTCCTGGCCAGTGCGGGCGAACGCTATCTGTCGACGCCGCTGTTCCAGGAGGCCTGATCGCGAAACGACTCACATGCAAACGGTTCGCCCGGGGTGCTTGAAGGCTGGCGCGTATCCAGCGGCACGAGGGCGAGCTTCAACCGCTTTTTCATGGACAGGTGTAACGAAATCGATGCATGACAGTAACCCATCCAAGTGGAAACCGCAGACATTGGCAGTGCATACGGGCGTCTACAAGGACGAAGCCTTCAACTCGGTCACGACGCCGATCTATCCGTCCTCCACGTTCGCCTTCGAACGGCCCGGAGTCACGAAGGGGTACGATTACACGCGATCCGGGAACCCGACGCGCACGGCCCTCCAGGAGAACCTGGCGGCGCTGGAAGGCGGCCTCCAAGCCTGGGCGACCTGTACGGGCATGGCCGCATTGACGACGATCGCCTTCCTGTTCAAGCCCGGCGATCACATCGTGACCGGTCACGACATCTACGGGGGCACGTACCGGCTGCTCGATCAGGTGGTGCGCAGCCAGGGGGTCGACACGACCTTCGTGAACATGGGCCGACCGGACGAGGTGAAGCAGGCGATCCGCCCCTCGACCCGGGCCCTGCTCATCGAAACGCCCTCGAATCCGCTGTTGAACCTCGTGGACATCGAGGCCATGGTCGCGATTGCGCGCGAACACGACCTGTTCACCATCGCCGACAATACCTTCATGAGCCCTTACTTCCAGAGCCCGTTCGCCCTGGGCGTGGACATCATCGTGCATTCGACGACCAAGTACCTGAACGGCCACAGCGATGTCGTGGGCGGCGCGATCGTCGTGGGCAACGAGCGGTTCCGCGAACCGGTCGGATTCCTCGTCAACGCACTGGGGACCGCCTGCTCGCCCTTCGATGCGTGGCTCGTTCTTCGAGGCGTCAAAACCTTGGGCTACCGCATGGAAGCGCACGAAGCCAATGCCCGGGCGATCGCGCGCTGGCTCGTCGATCAGCCCGCTGTGACGCGCGTCTACTACCCCGGCCTCGAGACGCATCCTCAGCACGAACTGGCGTGCCGACAGATGCGCGGCTTCGGCGGGATGGTCAGCTTCGAGCTGGACCTCGATAAAAGGCCCATGGAACGATTCCTCGAACAGCTCCAATTGTTCTCGCTGGCCGAATCGCTCGGCGGGGTCGAGTCGCTCGTCGAGGTGCCCTGGACGATGAGTCACGCTTCCATGGACGAAGCCTCGCGAAAGCAGGCGGGGATGTCCCCCGGCACGGTTCGAATGTCGATCGGTATCGAGCACGCCGAGGATCTTATCGGGGACCTGGACCGGGGACTGAACGGCTCATAGTCGGGCAGTTAAAAGCAGAAGGAGGAGGCTGCGTTCGCACGTACTGTATTGACGACGTTTGACGAAAATAGGCGCCTCTCGGGAACGAATGCCCATGTCATGACGTTGTATCATTGACGGACCTTGACGCCCAAGCCCCGGATACAAAGGGACGGGTATGAGTACGAGCGAAAACGGAAAAATCAAAACTTTCCTGCGAACCACCTGCCTGAGCGGCGGCCTGGCCTTGGCGCTGCTTCTTGCCCTGGTCGCGGGATACCTTCTCCACAGCCTCATCCAGCCGCGCGCGGTCGACCCTGCCCTCGTCGATGTCATTGAAGACGTCGAGGATGAGCAAGACATCGTCTGGACATGCTCGATGCACCCGCAGATCCAGCTGCCGTCCGAGGGGCTCTGCCCGATCTGCTTCATGGATCTGATCCCATTGGAACCGGGAGCCGACGAGGTCGGGCTTCGGCGCCTTTCGGTCACGCGCGAGGCGGCTGCGCTGCTCGACATCGAAACGTCAACCGTTGAGCGACGCCCCATCGCCCGGGACGTCCGCATGGTCGGCAAGATCGATTACGACGAAACCCGCCTGAAATACATCACCGCCTGGGTCGGAGGACGGCTCGACCGTCTCTATGTCGATTACACCGGTGTGTCCGTGCAGGAAGGC
Organism: Phycisphaerae bacterium; assembly: GCA_003557125.1. Lineage (GTDB taxonomy): Bacteria > Planctomycetota > Phycisphaerae > UBA1845 > PWPN01 > PWPN01. Next base: position 6,726 of record PWPN01000065.1, read on the forward strand.
GACCATATGGTGCTCCTGTACAGCCCCGAACTGATCGGCGCCCAAGAGGAACTGTTTCAGGGGTTGCGAAGCGTGCGCCAGCTCGAAGAGGATAACAGGCCCGGCGGGGACGTCGTCGGTCAGGCGGTACTGCGGACGCTCGACGCCAGCCGCGAACGATTGCGACTGCTCGGCCTGACCACCGAACAGATCGAACAGATCGAGGCCCGCGGCGAGATCACCGACCACATCACGATCTACGCCCCCATGGGCGGCATCGTCGTGGACAAGCACCTTCAGGAGGGAGCCTACGTCGATACCGGCACGCGCATCTATACGATCGCGGACCTGTCCCAAGTCTGGATCCGCCTGGACGCATACGAGTCGGATATCCCCTGGCTGCGGTATGGCCAAGAAGTCGAATTCACGACCGAAGCGCATCCCGGCGAGCGGTTCACCGGGGTCATCTCGTTCATCGATCCGTTTCTGACCGACCGCACGCGAACCATCAAAGTGCGCGTGAACGCACTCAACCCCGGCATGAAGCTCAAGCCGAACATGTTTGTCCGGGCGGTCGTGCCGAGCAGGCTGGACAGCATCGGCCTTGTGATCGCGCCGGATCTGAGCGGCAAGTGGATCTCACCGATGCATCCGGAAATCATCAAGGATCAACCGGGTGAGTGCGACATCTGCGGCATGCCGCTCGTGCCGGCCGAGACGCTGGACTGGATCGAGCTGCCCGGCCAACAAGAGGATCCGCTGGTGATCCCCGCCTCGGCTGCGATGCGAACCGGTACGCGGGCGGTCGTTTATCTTCAGATCAACCCATCCCGATTCGAAATGACTTCGATCATGGATTGGCCTGCGCTCGTGGGCCTGCTCCGTGCAGTGAGCAATGCGGAGGACGATAAACCAGGCGTCGATGACCTGCCGCGCGGGCCGGCCCGACGACTCTGGGAAGTCCTCGACCGGGACATCCGAAGTGAACTGCTGGCGCTGGATGATCCGACCGCGCTCGATTGGCAGCTGAGCCAACGGTTGCTCGCGGATCTGAACCGGATCCTCGAGATGCGGGATTTCTACGATCCCGACGCATGGGCCGGCATCGAGCTCGACGACGAAACAAGGAGCTTACTGCGGCGGGGTCTTGCGAACCTTTCCGCCAACCGCGTCATCCGGCTCAACCGCCTGCTCCTGGAAGCAGGCCTGGAAGACCAGATAGCTGAGAGCTTCGATCGGCCGACCTTCGAAGGGCGCGAGATCGTGCTGGGCCCGCGTTCGGGTGACCACTACATCGTCCGTCACGGCCTGGCAGAAGGGCAGCGCGTCGTCACACGAGGCCAATTCAAGCTCGACGCCGAGCTCCAGATTCGGGTTGCTCCCACCATGATGTCGTCCCAGATCGGCGTTATGGCAACGGACGCCCCCCACGATCACGACGCACCACCCGAGCACGTCGAGCCCGATGTCGAAACGCCCGCACTGGCACGGAGACATCTTGAGGCGGTTCTTCGCGCCGCCCTCGAGGTGACCCGAACGGCGGATACCGAGGACCTCCAGAAGATCCGCGCTGCGTTTGAGGATCTGGACGAAGCGATCCGGGCCGTCCCCGAGGAGCATTTCATCGCAGATGCGTCCGACTGGTGGCGCGAGTACGCGATGCTGCTGGGTAACGACGCGGTCGAGGGTGCCGATGCACGCACGCTCACCGAAGCTCGGCGAGTGGCCGAGTTGACCGGCCGCCACAGGGAAGCGATGCAGACCACTTTCGGCCTGACCGTTATCGACAGGCCGACCGTCGCGCGAATCGATCCGAATTTCCGCCGTCAGCTCGGCTCGTTCGTCGAGACCTACCTCGCGCTGAAACATGCATTGGCCGGCGACGAACCGGTCGAACAGGCAAGCGAACACGCACGCTCGGCCAAGGATGCACTCGAGCGGATCGACATGGCACTGCTCGACGGCGCGAACCACGACTTCTGGATGACGCAGGCCGAGCAGATGGGCAATGCCCTTCGCCGGATGGCCGAGGCCGACGCCATCGAAGTGGCCCGCACAGCCTTCGAACCGCTTTCCGACGCGCTCATCGCGACGGTGCAGCGTTTCGGTGCGCCGGGCGACGAGCCGTTGTACGTCGCTCACTGCCCGATGGCCTTCGACGACGAAGGCGCCGACTGGCTCCAGGATCAGGAGCAGATCCTGAACCCCTACTTCGGCGCGATGATGCTGCGTTGCGGCGACATCACCGAAGTGATCGAACCGGTCGAGCCGGGAATCGATCCGCAATTCCACGAGCAGCTCGGCGGATTCGTCGACAGCTACCTCGCGATGCAGAAAGCGCTGGGCAACGACGAGCCGGTCGAAAAGGCGAGGGAACACGCACGCTCGGCCACGGACGCGCTCGAGCGGGTCGACATGACGCTGCTTCGCGGGGAAAACCATGACGCTTGGATGGCACACACCGAGGAGATGGGCACCGCCTTAGCTCGGATCGCCGACGCGGTCACCATCGAAGAGGCCCGCACCGCCTTCGAGCCGCTCTCCGACGCGCTGATCGCAGCCATACGGCGATTCGGTGCGCCGGGAGACGCGCTGCTGTATGTCGCCCACTGCCCGATGGCCTTCGATGACGAAGGCGCCGACTGGCTCCAGGACCAGGAGCAGATCCTGAATCCCTACTTCGGCGCGATGATGCTGCGGTGCGGCGAGATCACCGAGGTCTTCGAGCCTGTGCAAGAGAGGTCTCAGCCGTGAGTGATGCTGTCTCCACACCTGACCCGACTCCCGAACAGCAGCGGCAGTTGGGCAGGATCATCGGATTCTGCCTGAAGAACCGCCTGGTCGTCTTTCTGTTGACGATTTTCATCATCGGAATGGGCATCCTGGTCGCGCCGTTCGACTGGGAGATCGAAGGCGTCATCCGCTACCCCATTCCCGTGGATGCGATCCCGGACATCGGCGAGAACCAGCAGATCGTCTTCGTCGATTGGCCGGGGCGATCCCCGCAGGACATCGATGACCAGATCACCTACCCGCTGACGGTTTCGCTGCTCGGCGTGCCGCGCGTCCGGACGATCCGCAGCGTCTCGATGTTCGGCTTCGCGTCCGTGTACGTGATTTTCGAGGAGGGCGCCGACTTCTACTGGTCGCGCGCGCGGATTCTCGAAAAGCTGGCGAGCCTTCCGGCCGACACGCTTCCCGAGGGCGTTCAGCCGATGCTCGGGCCGGATGCCACGCCCCTCGGGCAGATTTTCTGGTACACGCTGGAGGGGCGCGACGCCGAAGGTAACCCCGCCGGCGGCTGGGACCTCGAAGAGCTTCGCACGATCCAGGACTGGTACGTCCGCTACTGGCTGCTCTCGGCCGAAGACGTTGCCGAAGTCGCCAGTGTCGGAGGTTACGTCCGCGAATACCAGATCGACGTCGACCCGGACGCCATGCGGGCGCATCGCGTGACGCTCGATGACGTTTCGCGCGCGGTGCGGAGTTCGAACCTCGACGTCGGCGCCCGTTCCATTGAAATCAACAATGTGGAGTACCTCATCCGCGGCGTAGGCTTCGTCCAGAATCTGTCGGATATCGCCGACAGCGTCGTGGCTGTCAACGACAATGTCCCGATCCTCGTCAGCCACGTCGCGGAAGTGACGATGGGCCCGGCCGCCCGGCGCGGCGCGCTCGACAAAGGGGGCTCGCAGGCGGTCGGGGGCGTGGCCGTCGCACGCTACGGCAGCAACCCGTTGGCCGTCATCCGTAACGTCAAGGAACGAATCGAAGAGACGCGCGAAAGCATGCCCTCCAAGGTGCTGCTGGATCTCGAGGAAGTCACCCGCAGCGAGGCCACGCGCTACGCGGAGGACCATGGATTCAATGCCTTTGTCAGCGACGAGCCGAATCACTCGGCATGGGTCACCCACCTGCGTGCCCTGCCCCGGGAGGATTGGCCCGCCTGGGCGAACATCAGCACCGTCACGGTCGTGCCCTTCTACGACCGCACAGGGCTCATCTACGAGACGCTCGGCACGCTCAAGTCCGCGCTGATCCAGCAGGTGCTTATCTGCAGCATCGTCGTGATTCTCATGGTGATGCACCTGCGGAGCAGCATCCTCATCAGCGGCATGCTGCCCCTGTCGATCCTCCTGACGTTCATCGGTATGAAGCTCGTCGGGGTCGACGCGAACATCGTGGCCCTGTCCGGCATCGCCATCGCCATCGGCACGGTCGTCGACGTGGGCATCGTGATCGCCGAAAACTTGCTGCGCCATCTCAAGGAGGCCCCGCCGGAAGAATCGCGGATCAACGTGCTCCACCGCGCCGCCGCCGAGCACAGCGGAGCCGTCGTCACCGCCTCGATGACCACCATCGTGGGGTTCCTGCCCGTTTTCACGATGGTCGGCGCGGAAGGCAAGCTGTTCCGCCCGCTCGCCTGGACGAATACGATGGCTTCGGTCGCCTCGATCATCATCGCCCTGACGGTCCTGCCGGCGGCGGCCTATCTCCTGTTCTGCACGCAGGTCGAACGCGGCCGACTCCGCACGTATGTGCTTCACGCCTTGCTGGTCGCAGCCGGTGTGACCGCCGGCTTCCTGCTGAACTGGTGGGCGGGCACCGCCCTCGTGCTGTTCGGTGCGTTCTATCTCGTCCGCGACATGCTCCCGGAAAAGGTCGCACGCGGCGCACCGTGGGTGTCGAATCTCCTGGCTGTCGGTTTCGTGAGCGTGCTGTTGAGCTGGTACTGGCATCCGCTCGGCGTCGAGCTGGGCTTGACCCGTAACGTCATCTTCGTCGTCGGCGTCGTATTGCTGCTGCTCAGTATCGCATGGACCTTCATGCATTTCTATCCGCGCATCCTAGGGGCCTGCCTGAATCACAAGATCCTCTTCCTTAGCCTGCCGGGCCTCATCACCTTCCTGGGCGCGATGATCTGGCTGGGGCCGCAAAGCATCTTCGGTGACATCTCTGCCGACTATCGCACGGAAATGCCCGACGAACAGCGCGCGGAACTGCCACTGCTCGAACGCTTCAAATACGAGCTCGCCCAGGTTCGCGACGAAGAATGGGTCGACAGGCCCGGACGCGGCGTAGCCTACGAGGACTTCCGCACGCGCGTCCTCTGGACGATCGCCCGCGGCTGGGACGGGCTCGGCAAGGAGTTCATGCCGCCGCTGGACGAGGGCTCCTACCTCTACATGCCCACGACCATGGTGCACGCCTCGCTCGGCGAAGTGCTCGACGTCATGGCCAAACAGGACAAAGCCTTCCAGGCGATCCCCGAGGTCGAGACGGCTGTGGGCAAACTCGGCCGGGCCGAAACGCCCTTGGACCCGGCCCCCGTCTCCATGATCGAAACGGTCATCATCTACAAACCCGAGTACGTCACGGACAGGGACGGGCGACGGCTGACGTTCCAATACGACCGCACGGCCAACGAATTCGTGCGCGACGAGGATGGCGAGCTCATCCCCGACCCGCACGGTCGCCCCTACCGGCAATGGCGCGACCACATCCGCACCCCGGACGATATCTGGGACGAGATCGTCAAGGCCGGCGAGATCACGGGGACGACTTCGGCACCGCGCCTCCAGCCGATCTCCGCACGGATCGTCATGCTCCAGACCGGAATGCGGGCCCCCATGGGCATCAAGGTGACGGGGCCTTCGCTCGAGGCGATCGAAGGTTTCGCCCTTCGACTCGAAGGACTGCTCAAGGAAGTGCCCAGCGTCGAGCCGGCCACCGTCGTCGCCGACCGCATCGTGGGCAAGCCCTACCTCGAAATCGTACCGGACCGCGGCGCGCTGAAACGCTACGGCGTGACGATCCAGGATTTCCAGGACGTGGTCGAGATCGCCGTCGGCGGCCGTCACCTGACCCGGACCGTCGAGGGGCGCGAGCGTTTCCCCATTCGCGTGCGATACCCGCGCGAGCTTCGCGGGTCGATCGAAAGTCTCGAGCGGATACTGATCAGCGGCGCAGGCGACACGCAGATCCCGTTGGCCGAGCTGGCCGAGATCCGCTATGTCCGCGGCCCGCAGATGATCCGCAGCGAAGACACGTTCCTGACCGCGTACATCCCGTTCGACATGCGCCCCGGCTACGCAGAGGTCGACGTCGTCGAAGAGGCCCGGCGCTACCTGCTCGAGAAAGAGGAGAGCGGCCAACTCGTCCGGCCACGCGGTGTGAGCTACGAATTCTCCGGCACCTACGAGAGTCAGGTCCGGGCGATGCAAACACTGCGGATGATCCTGCCGGCCGCGTTGTTCATCATCTTCCTGATCATCTACCTCGAGTTCCGTAAGACGATCATGTCCCTGCTGGTCTTCTCGGGCATCATCGTGGCCTGGGCGGGCGGTTTCATCATGCTCTGGCTCTACGATCAGCCGTGGTTTCTGGACTTCACCGTATTCGACGTGTCGATGCGGACCCTGTTCCAGGTGGGAACGATCAACCTGAGCGTAGCGGTGTGGGTCGGTTTCCTCGCCTTGTTCAGCATCGCGACCGACGACGGCGTCGTCATGGGTACCTACCTCGAACAGGTCTTCCGCGACCACGTGCCGCGAACGCGCGAAGAGGTCCGTCAGAACGTCATCCTGGCCGGCTCGCGCCGTGTGCGGGCATGCCTCATGACGACGTTGACGACGACGCTCGCCCTGTTGCCCGTGATGACCTCGATCGGCCGAGGCAGCGACATCATGGTGCCGATGGCTATCCCCACGTTCGGCGGAATGACCATCGCCATCATCACGATGCTCGTCGTGCCCGTCCTCTACTGCGCGATCGAGGAAGCGAAGCTGCGTACGCAATGATCACCGATCCGGGCGGAAGGCCAAGTGGATCCAGCGGCCATCACAGCTGATGAATTTGACGATCAACGGGCGCGACATGCTGAATCGCTGAATCCGTGCGCCACTGCTTTGTGAGCAATGTGCCTGGGTTCGACGCAACCGAGATACGCGGTACAATAGTCTCGCACGTACACGTACCATAACCGGATGGATGTCATCCACAGCCTGCAGGGGGACAATTGCCATGAAAACCAACAAACTGACGCACATGCTGCCCGCTCTGGTGCTCGGCGCGACCATCGCCCATGCCGCGGAGCCCGTGGACATGGCCAAGCGCGCGGAAGATCTCAAAAACCTCAGATGGGGCATGTTCATCTGCTGGAGTTTTTCGACGTTCTCCGGTCAGGAATGGACGCGC
>PWPN01000329.1 GCA_003557125.1 Phycisphaerae bacterium
TACGCATGCCCGATCTGGTCGGCCCACTGCCCCTCGAAGGGCCAGCCGTAGTGGGCGCCGCGGATCATCACCTTGTCCATCGGGGACGCCACCCCGACGGTCAGCTCGGCCCGAACCGCCGGCGCAGCACAGAGCACTCCCACCAACGCCACGAGGGTACAACTACGCGTTTGCATCTTTCGCTCCCGCTCCAGTCGAAGTGATAGTCTTTTCTCAACCTCCGCGACTCTTTGCCTACCCGTATCATCATACCTGATTGCTTCTGCCGAATAAATCAAAATCCGCAAATACTGAATGGATTACGCCGGGAATATCATCTAGGGCTCAATATATACAGAATAGCTGTATTTGCTCTGTAGCTTTCGCCTGTTTGGAAGCCCCTCCATATCTCTTGCCCTCCACTTGCCTTTTACTATTAGTTCGGTTATTGTTAGGTATTGACCTGGGGTGCTATGCGATGTGCCTGACGACGCTCTATCTCGACATGAACTCCTATTTCGCCTCGGTCGAACAGCAGGAGCGCCCCGCCCTCCGGGGCCGACCCGTCGGGATCGTGGCCGTCGACACGGACTCGACCTGCTGCATCGCCGCCAGCTATGAGGCCAAGGCGTGCGGGGTCCGTACGGGAACCGTCGTGCGCGAAGCCCGCCAGCGCTGTCCCGACTTGCGGATCGTGACCGCAAGGCCTGCAGTCTATGTGCGGTACCACCACGCGATCATCGAGGCCGTCGAAAAGTGCCTGCCCGTCGCCGAGGTCCATTCGATCGACGAGGTGTCCTGCCGACTCCTCGGGACGGAGCGGCAACCCGACCGGGCCACTCTGCTGGGACGACAGATCAAAGACTCCATCTACCGTCACGTCGGCCAATGCCTCCGCTGTTCGATCGGCGCGGCTCCGAATCGCTTCCTGGCCAAGGTCGCTGCGGAGATGCACAAACCGGACGGCCTGACGATCATCCGACGCGCGGACCTGCCGTCGGCCCTGCACAGCCTGCAACTCGACGATCTGCCCGGCATCGGCAAGCAGATGCTCAAACGTCTCCACCGCCGACAGATCCGATCGGTCAGCGAACTCTGCGCCCTGTCCGAGTCGCAGCTCGAATCCATCTGGGAAAGCGTCGTGGGGCGCGTCTGGTGGCACTGGCTGCGGGGAGACGACATCCCCGACGTGCCGACGAACCGACGCACCGTGGGCCATTCGCACGTCCTGCCGCCGGAACGAAGAAACGAATCGGCCGCCCGGGCGGTCATGGTGCGCATGATCCACAAGGCAGCCTTTCGACTTCGAAAACTCAACTATTGGGCCCGCCAGATGCGGATCGACGTGGACTATCTTCATCAGCCGTCATGGAAGCAGCGCGCCGGGCTGGGCATGTGCCAGGATACGCTGACGATGCTGGAGGTCTTCGATACGATGTGGCCCCAGCGCCCGCCGGGAGCACCCTTCAAACTGGGGATCACCCTCGAAAACCTCGTGCCCAACGCATCGGCCCCCCTGCCGCTGTTCGCCGGTGAGCGCCGCCGCATCCAGTTGTCGCAGGTCATGGATCGGCTGAACCTCCGGTACGGGCCGCACACCGTCTATTTCGCGGGCATGTACGGAGCGCAGGACAGCGCGCCGACGCGGATCTCGTTCACGAGCATTCCGGATGCCGATTTCCAGGCATGACGCCAGGACGAGCAACTGTCGTGCCATTTTATGTCACAGGCATCGTCACAGGCACCGCAGGAACGCCACGAGGTCCGCTTTCTCCTGCTCGCTCAGCTTTACGCCCGTCACGAGGTTGAAGAACTCGACGGTATCCTCGATCGTCAACAGTCGCCGATCGTGCAGGTACGGCGGCGAATCCTTGATGCCGCGGAGCGGGAAAGTCTTGATCGGCCCGTCCGCGGAAGCCATGCGGCCGTTGATCATCTGCGGCTCGAAGAAACGTTCCGTACGAAGGTTGTGCATCGTGTTGTCGGTGTAGTACGGCGCGGGGTGGCACTCGTGGCAGCGGCTCTTGCCGAAGAAAACCTCCTGGCCGCGAAGCTCGGCCTCGGTCGCCTTGTCCGGGTCGAGCTTGCCGAAGACGTCGAGCTTCGGTGCCGGCGGGAAGTCGAGAATCGCCTGGAACTCGGACATGTGGTGGACCTGGCTGCCCCGTTCGAGGATGTTGACGCCTTTTTTGGTCGCGATGACCGGGTCCCCGTCGAAGTAGGCTGCCCGCTGCTCGAACTCCGTGAAATCCTCGACGGTCTTCAAAGCGCGCTGCGAGCCGAACAGTCGTTGAATGTTCACGCCGCGGAGTGTGGGCGTGTCGATTGAATGGCGGAACTCCTGCGGTCGAATGTCGCCGACCAGGTGCGTCGCTGCATTCGTATGGCCGTTGACATGGCAATCGAAGCAGGTCACCCCGCGATGCGGTAGAGCCGAGCGGCGATCGTCGGTCTGGTTGAACTGCTGTTGGGGAAAAGGCGTGACGAGCAGCCGCAGGCCTTCGAGTTGCTTGGGGTTCAAAATGCCGTTGAACAGCTCGAAGAAGTTCTTGAGCGTAACGACTTGGCCTTGCGAGACATCGCCCAGGTCCGTCCGCGTCGTCAAGAAGATGGCCGGCGGAAAATCGGGCAACAGGTGCTCGGGCAGATCGTAATCCAGGTCGAAACGGGTCAGATCCCGTCCCTCTTGCTCGAGGATTTCGTCGATGTGATGCTGCGGAAAGACCATGCCGCCCTCGGCATGGTTGGGGTGCGGCAGCGGCATGAACCCTCGGGGGAAAAGCCCCTGCGCGCGGATCTCCTCCGGTCGCATGGCCGCCAGATCCTCCCAGGTCACCCCATCGGGCAGCCGGACGCGTATCCCCTCCTGGACCGCTTTGCCGCCCGACATCGTGACTCCTTCCGCGGGCCGATCGCTCAGGTCATACCGCTCTTCGAGCAGTGCCATCGCCCGAGCCATGATCTCGGGTTTTTCTTCCTCCATGCGTGACTTGATGGTCTCGAAATCCTCGTCGATAACGACCGGCATAAAGCTCGAAGGACGATCCCCGAAGACCAGCGCAGCCGGCAACATGAGCGCGACCGTCAGAAGCACCAGGCAGGGCAAAACAAACCGCATCGGATTCGGATATCGACTCGGTCGGGTCATGGGATTCCCTCCATGCAAACAGGCAGCTGTCACAAAAACACAGTTCAAACCGCAATGCGGACCAACGACGTGGCGCCCCATGCGCGGATACTCATCAAGGAACATAGCGCGGAAAGTGGCCCCGTGTTACTCAATTTTTAAAAAAACAGGCAATTACCCCAACCCACGGGTGAACAATGCTTCCGGAATAAAGCTCTCGGCGATACCGCCCTCGCATGCGTCCGAAGGGAGAACAACCGACCCGAACCCGGCCCGATAACTTCTGATCGCAGAGAATCGGCCTCCACGCATCGTTACGGGCGATTGTCAGTGGGAGTAAATTTGAAGTTGAAACGAAGGCACCGTAATACTACCTTGGAACTAGGGGCATATCTGACACGTCTGGTGTGATGACCGCTATCCGATAGCGAATCCAAGCCACCTGGCGTTGTCAGATGTGGCAGGGGAAACGGGCGATGGTGAGTAACGCAGGCTGGTTGTGTCGCTTTCGGCAGAAA
>PWPN01000188.1 GCA_003557125.1 Phycisphaerae bacterium
ATTACCCGCGCCACGCGGATGATTCGGATTGGCTGCGCCTGTTGCGCTTCCATCCAAAGAAAGGACACATCGAAGTCTTGACATACAGCCCAGCCCAAGACCGTCTTTGCGATGGCATTAGGCATGTGATGGCGTGGGACGATCATCAGTTTGAACTCGATATTTCCGCCGCTATGGCCGATCACCTTGCCCATCGCGAGCCGGCACGGAGCCAGACTATCGCGATTCCATGACATGGCTGCGCGGTCGGCCCCGTCCATCCGAGTTCGGCGCCACAATTGTGCCGTCGGATCCAGCGGGTTCTGCTTCGCGGCGACACGCACTTGATCCAGACGCGCCGGCTGGATGGATGGGATCGGGCCGGCTACCGATTCATCTTCGGGATCGACGTGGCATCGGGCTCTTGCGTCACCTTGAGCGGCGTCGGCACCGGCGTTCCGCCGCGGATCGACCCGCCCTGGATCAACTGATCGGCTATGTGCGTCCTCGCTTGGCGATCACCGACTACGTGGAGTATCGGGCGGCTGGGTATGTGATTGGCTCAGCCATGATGGAGTCGACAGCGCAGACGTGATCAAGCGGCATGGTCGAATTGTAACGGAGATCACCAATGCGAGCATCTTCAGCGGCTGCCAAGCGGATTGATACCCCCGGCAGTCTGAATTACCATATTTTTAACCCTCGTGGCCGGAGGAGGTCTGCCGGTCGGCACCACCCACACAATCGAACCGAAAGGATTCGCATGACCCGCGGCGCAATCATCCTTACTGCAATATGTCTCGTGCTGGCTGACTCGTTCCTTGCTGGCATTTATGTCCAGGCCGCCTGCGCTGGGGAACAGGCCAAATCAAAGGGCTCCTCCAGAGCGGCATTGAAAAAGTTCGCCTCGCCGCCCGCCGAGTATGCGGTCGCCCCGCTGTGGACGTGGAACGACCTGCTCACCGAACGCCAGATCCGCGAGACTCTCCAGGACATGGCCTCCCAGAAAGTCATGCAGGTGTTCGTGCATCCTCGGCCGGGACTGATGACGCCGTATCTCAGTGACGACTGGTTCGGCCTGTGGAAGATTGCCCTGGATGAGGCTGAGAAGCTGGGGATGATCGTCTGGATTTACGACGAGAACTCTTATCCATCAGGTTTCGCCGGCGGATTCGTTCCCGACGAGATGCCCGAGTCGCGCGGCCGCGGGCTGGCCGTCCGGGAAATCGAGGAGGCGCTCCGGGTCGATGACGATCTCCTGGGAGTCTTCCGCCAGCAGGGCGAGGTGTTCGAGAACATCACCGACCAGGCCAAAGCGGGAGACCTGCCCCAGGCCAAGTACCTGGAGGCCCGGGTTATCCATGCCCAACCATCGCCCTGGCATGGCGGCAAGACGTACGTTGACCTGCTGTATCCCGGCGTAACCGAGAAGTTTCTCGATGTCACGCTGGAGGCTTACCGCAAGCACTTCGGAGATGAGTTCGGCAAACGCATACCCGGTTCGTTTACCGACGAACCGGAGCTTCAGCCGGCGGGGGGGTTGCCCTGGACGCCCGATCTTCCCAAGCAGTTCGAGCTCAAATGGGGTTACAACCTGCTTGACCACCTGCCCAGCCTGGTGCGCGATGTCGGCGACTTCAGGAAGGTGCGTCACGATTACATCCGCGTCCTGAACCACCTGTTCATAGAACGTTGGGCGAAGCCGTACTACGAGTACTGCGAAAAACACAATCTACAGTTAACCGGTCACTACTGGGAGCACGGTTGGCCGGGAGCCATGCTGGTGCCCGACAATGTGGCGATGTATGCCTGGATGCAGTTGCCGGGCATCGACAACCTTATGAACGTGTACAGTGAGGAGCTCCACGCCCAGTTCGGCAACACCCGTACGGTAAAAGAACTGTCCAGCGTGGCCAATCAGATGGGCCGGACCCGAACGCTCTGCGAGGCCTACGGTGCCGGCGGCTGGGATCTGCGGTTCGAGGACATGAAGCGGATCGGCGACTGGCTCTACGTGCTGGGCGTCAACTTCCTCGACCCGCACCTGTCGTTCATCACCATTCGCGGCGCCCGCAAACGCGATCACCCGCAGTCCTTCTCGTATCACACGCCATGGTGGGAAGCGTACCACATCTCCGCGGAATACTTCGCCCGGCTCTCGGTTGCCTTGTCGGCGGGCCGGCAGATCAACGACGTGCTGCTCATCCAGCCCACGACGACCTGTTGGATGTATAACAAGGAAGGTGGAGACCCGCACCTCAACGCGATCGGGTCCTCGTTCGAAGCGCTCATCCGCCAGTGGGAGCGCAACCAGATAGAGTATGACATCGGCAGCGAGGACATCATGACCCGCTGGGGGTCGGTGGATACCGCCGACAAGGCCCTGGTCGTGGGCCAGGCTCGCTACAAGGTTGTGGTCCTGCCGCCGCACACCGAGACGCTGGCGCGCAGAACAGTCGAACTGCTCGAAGAATTCATCGGCTCGGGCGGTATCGTCATTGCTTACGGCGAGCCACCGGGGCTGGTGGATGCACGACCGAGTGAGCGGCTCAAAAGCCTGGCTGCTCGCCCGAACTGGACGACGTCTGACGAGCAGGAGGCCATGGCCGCCGTGCGCGACCGGCAATGGGCTACGGGGCTGCGGATTCTGTCAGACCCCGATGCTGAAGGTCAACTGTACCATCATCGCCGCGTGCTCGATGACGGCGAACTGGTCTTCCTGGTCAACACCAGGATCGATCAGCCGGCCAGGGGCACGCTCACCTGCAGCAGGTCGGGCGGCGTCGAGAAGTGGAACATCGAAACCGGACAGGTCGAGTCCATGCCAGCCACACGCTTGGGCCGGAAGCTGGAGGTTCCCTTCGAGCTTCCACCCTGCGGCAGCCTGCTGCTGTTCCTGCCAACCGAGCAGCGTGATCTCACGCCTGCAAGGGATGAGCAGGTCTCGACTATGGCCGCCGCCGGTCCGGTTCAGATCGAGCGTCTGGACCCCAACGTGCTGGTTCTGGATTACGTGGACGCCGCCTGTGGCGATGAGACCCGCGAGGGTGTGCCCGCCATTGCTGCCGGCCATTGGTTGTATGCCAGGCACGGGATGGACCGCAATCCCTGGGACCGGGCGGTTCAGTTCAAGGATGAACTCATCACCCGCACGTTCCCTGCCGACAGCGGCTTTGAAGCCACCTACCGGTTCACCATCGAGGACCAACTGCCCGCCAGTCTGTATGTGGTGGTCGAGCGGGCCGACCTGTACACCATCACCTGCAACGGCCGGCCTCTGACATCTACCGCCGATGACTGGTGGCTCGACAAGTCTTTCGCCAGGATAGACATAACCTCGGCCGCCCGAATAGGTGAGAATGTGATCAAACTCGAAGCCTCACCCTTCAACATAGCCCATGAACTGGAGGCAGCGTACATCATCGGCGATTTTGCCATCGAACCTGCCGAGCGCGGCTTTGTCATCGTTCCCGAAAAGACCATGAAAATCGGACCCTGGAACGAGCAGGGCCATCGGCTCTACGGCCAACGTGTGTCGTACAAACAGAGCTTCAACGTAACGGCCAAGCAGGGCAGCTACCGAGTGAAGCTTCCCGCCTGGTATGGAAGCGTGGCCAAGGTCCTGGTCAACGGTCGCCAGGCCGG
>PWPN01000204.1 GCA_003557125.1 Phycisphaerae bacterium
ATCGGCGCGATGGCCGATCGCCCATCATCGACAGCCGGAGCGGCGGCGATGATCGCGGTCATCGCGGTGCTGGCGGGACTGATCAACTGGGGGCTCGGGCTGATCGTTGGAGCGCTGCTCGCCCGCGACGTCGGCCGATCGCTTGCCCGCACGACGCGCTCACGCACGGGCGAACGGGCCGACCATGTCGCGGGTGATCCGGACCGGCGTGACGGGTGCCTCGGTCATCTCGGCCGTCAGCACCGTGCCGACTTGACCGCTGTCGTCCAGGTAAACCTCGCCGATGTGGTTCTCGATCCGCGTGTTGCGCGCCGGCAGGGTGTGCCCCGACCATTGCCGGCCGACGATCAGCGGCATCTCGCAGGCGGTGAGCTTGACGTCGTGCGCCCGCGGCTGGCCCTCGCCGAGCGCATCGTATTCCTGGTTGCCGGCGAAGACGTTCGCACTGCCGCCGTCGACGATCCGACAGCCGATGAATTTGTTCGGTCCGCCGTGGATGCTGAACCCGCTTTTCGTCTCCTCGGCCCAGTTGCCGCGCCAAATGTTGTGCCAACCGAGCCGTTGGTTGAAATCCGTTGACGCCGTCGAACCGTCAATCGACTTTCCAACAACAGTATTATATTCAATAATATTGCCCGAACTATAGACCGCCAAGCGACAACTTCCGCAATTCTCCAACAAATTATGATGCACATGCCATCCTATCTCTTGAAACATGTAGCGGTAATGGCTGCCACAGGTCAGGCCGCCGCGTCGCGTGCGATGGTACGGCAGATCGGCTGGCTTGCTTGGAAAATCATGGAAATAGTTATAAGAAATTTCTGCCCGCTCATGTTGCGATTGTTCGTTGCGCCAATTGCGCATGATGTAGACATGTTCTTCATAATGGTCGTTGGGGTCACTGTTGGTGAATTCGTTGAAGGAGACTTGGCCGCCGGAACCGGTCGTCAGCCACATCAAGGCCCCCCCTTTGGCGACGAAGCGACAATTCCATACGGCATTGTCGGTGCCGCCGAGCCAGAGCATGCCGTTGGGACGGGCTGACGGCTGCTCGAAGCGCAGGCCCCAGACCACGATGTTCGAACCACTCAGTTCGAGTCCGCCGGGCAGGTTCGCGCCCAGCAGCGTGGCCGAGCGGATGAGGATCGGATCCCGAGCGGTACCGTGGCTGGCGACGACGATGCGGTCGCCGAGATAGTCACCGTCGGCGAGCACGATCTCGTCGCCCGGCCGTGCCTCGGCGAGCGCCTCGACGAGCTGCGCGACGTCCGTCACGGTGACACTTCGGCTGGTCGCCGAGGCGCCGCCGCCCGCGGCCGGGAGGATCAAGGCGGCGGTATACGCGAGCAAGCTGCGCCGGCGCATCACCGGGAATGTCGGCCGCGGCTGCGGCAGGCGCGCGGGCAGCGGATTTCGGCTTCGCATCAGTCACCAACTTCGTTGCGCAGGACACCCCGATGGACATAGACGAATGCCACCGGCATGTGCAGCCCACATGTATCGCCACGCTAGGCGTATCGTTACCTGTTGCGCCTAGTGGATGAATGCGCCGGGCGGTGGTCCGAGGCTGCGAACGACAACTGCCCCGGACGGCTCGTCCGGGGCAGTGTCGTTCGCAGAGCGGGGCACCGCTGCGCGGCGGCAGCCTTATCGACTAGCGGCTTCTCGCAGTCGTGGTGTCACAGACCAGCCAACGGTCCGACCATGCCGGACGTGATTTTGATCGGCGTGACCGGCGTCTCGGTCATCACCGAAGTCTGGACGGTGCCGGTCTGGTTGCTGCCGTTCAGCGAGACATTGCCGGTGTGGTTTTCGAGACGGGTATCGCGCGCCGGCAGGTCCATCGGCGGGTTGGTGGTCCAGCGGCGGCCGACGACGACGCCCATCTCGCAAGCCGTGAACTTGACCCGGTCGGAGCGCGGGTAGCCGTCCACATTCACGCCGGCCTCTTGGTTGCCGGCAAAAACCTCGGCCACCCCACCGTTGACCACCTTGCACGAGATCAGCTTGTGGTCGGCACCGTGAATTTCGAACGAGGGATTCCGCGTTCCTTCTGCCCAGCACCCGCGCATCGTGTGGCGGTTGCCTTGACGAAGATCGAAGTCCGACGACGACGGACTGCCTGACACTGCCTGCCCGATGATCGTGCAAAACTCGTAGGTGATGTCGGTTTTGTAGGCGCCGAACCGGTGTGAACCCGCATTCTGCAGGAGACAGTGATGCACGTGCCAGTTTACAGACCGAAGAACGTCCCGGCTTGCGGTGCCGTTGACGATGCCGCCGCGATTGCGGAAACTGTAGCTTTCGCCGGGCGGCTTCGAGGGCAGGTTGTGGAGGTGGCAATGCCCGATCTCGACGTCCCGCGCGTCTTCGGTGTTATTGGATGCGCCTTGCGAGCCAACATCACGCAAGCTGTGAATGCACCTCGTCGACGATTGATAGTGATCATTGGGCGCTGTCGACGTCCATTCGCAGTACATAACTCTTGTCCCGCGGCTGGTCACGTTGCCGGGCGCCGACTTCAGGCGAAGCTGAAATCCGCCGTAAAACAAAAAGCGTGAGCGCCATAGTTGATTTTTTTGCCCGCCGATTTCCATCCGATAGGTGTTGTTTTGCGAACCGGCGAAGTTGAACCCGCGCACGACGATATTGTTTCCGGTCAGATCAAACGCGTTCGGGACCGTGGCGCCCAAGACGTTCGCGGCACGAATAACGATAGGCGCCTGTTCTGTGCCACTATTTGAAACCACCAACCGCGCGCCACTGTAAGTGCCGTTTTGGACTTCGATGATCGTGCCCGGCCCGGCCGAGCCGATGGCCGAGGCGAGCTGGGCGTAGTTGCTGACGGTGACCGTTGCGGCGCCGGTGCTGCCGGGTTCGCTGCCGCTGGGTGGCGGTGCCGGTGGGGCCGTCGTCTCGGTCGGATCGAGACCGGCCAGTGTTCTGCCGGCCGTCACGACACGGCGGGCGGCTTCATTGTCCTCGCCTTCCAGCCACGCATCGAGCGCCATGACGACACCGCCAATGTGCCCCGACCACGAGACGAAATCCGGATAGCTGTTATCGGTATATGACGATCGCCCGACCATCGACGCATTGGGGTCGCCATCAGCGGCGGCGAAACTGCTCCAGCCGATGACGTTGTGCGTCGTCCAGTTCTGGCCGTTCGTTCGGGTCTGCAAGATGTTGCCGTCGCGCCTGATCTCGACCAGCGTGTGGTCGGTTATCGGGCCCGCCTTGATCGTGTGAAAATTGATGCCGCCCGAAATAACTTGCACCTGGAGATTGTAATCGCCCTGCCAATTGGTCAGCAGTCGCAGCGCCGGGATCTGGAGCACGCTTTGCGAGAGAAGCTTCTCGTTATCTGTTGTTTTCATGCAGAAGACGAGATGCCACTTGGTGGCGGCGATGTCCTCGGGGAAGAAGAGGGCGCGGCCGCGCGCCGCGGCCGGCTGGACGAAGCGGATGGCACCTTCGTCGCCGTCCCAGACCGGCCGGCCGTCCCCCTCGGCGGTGAGGCCTCGCGCCGCCAGGAGATCGGGCCAAAAGCCGACCGGATCAACGTTGCCGACAGGGTCGCGGCTGGCGTTGATCGTCCGCATGCCGCCGACCTGCGGCACG
>PWPN01000085.1 GCA_003557125.1 Phycisphaerae bacterium
AAACCTCCATCGTCAAACACCGAAGAGGCCGGCTTGACAAGTAGCGGGCTTTCATAGAAGCCGCGACCGTGAGGGAGCGGTCCTGCTCTTTCCCCCCTTATCGAGGGGATCAAGGGGGGTTCTTCGATACGAGAAGCCTCAACCCTCAATTTCACGCCCTTGGCAGGGGTCCCCCCCGGCCGGCGGCGCTTGATCCCCGTGCCTGGGAGCGTATAATAGCCGATTCTATGGTCTGAACTCGCCGGGCGGCTGCCGGTGCGGGGCGATGCACCCCCGGAGATGCGACCCAGGCGGAAATCAGTTACGCACAAGCAAAGTTGCTGTTTTCGGGCAGTCTTTCCTGAGGGAAAGCACCAGGATGCGGAGCAGACGATGGCAAGCGACAAGCAATTGAGCGATATTCGACCCGGTCAGCCGATCCAGATCAAAATCACTGGATGCCCTAAAGCTGAAGCGCAGCGCAAGACCCTCACCCAACTCTGCGAACGGGACAAAACGGTGCAGATCGAACGCCGGCGCCTGAAAAGGGCGCGCCCGATCGATTGGCGACGCCGTGCGGGGCGACTCTGGGGCGGGCGATCCCGCCGGATCGACGTCGTGAGGCTCGATCCCGG
This sequence comes from Phycisphaerae bacterium, assembly GCA_003557125.1. Lineage (GTDB taxonomy): Bacteria > Planctomycetota > Phycisphaerae > UBA1845 > PWPN01 > PWPN01. The sequence continues at coordinate 615 of PWPN01000085.1, forward strand.
TGCGAACTACACGGTTTTCGGCTCGGTGGAAACACTCCAGAAGCTGAAAAGCGTCGAAAATTTCGTCGAAATCACACCCGCGTGAAACCTCTTTCTGTTTTCGTCGTATAACCTTACGGAACGGAACCTTGTGAGACGCAGCGACTTGGAGTCGCAGTGAGACATAAGGCTTCATTCCCTCCTCCGACATGGGCGCTGCCCAAAAGCGCCCGTGGATATTGATGCCCTCTTCCCGTGCGAAAGCCCCGCTCGGCTTCCCAGCCAGCGGGGCTTTTGGCTTTTACAGGAACTTCCTTTCGAATACTGGACGATTCGTTAAGCTGGATTTCTGGAATTCTCGCCGCGATCGAAACCGGTCTCGGCGATCTCGATCGCGCGCAGCAGGCCTTTGGCCTTATTGATGGTCTCTTCGTATTCGCGGTCGGGGAGCGAGTCGGCCACGATCCCGGCGCCGGCCTGCACATACACATGGTGCCGCCCGAAGGTGTCGCCCGGCGTGATGACCATCGTCCGAAGCGCGATGCAGGTATCCATGTTCCCGGCAAAATCCACATAGCCGACCGCCCCCGCGTAGGGTCCCCGCCGCGTCGGCTCGAACTCGTCGATGATCTGCATCGCCCGCACCTTCGGCGCTCCGCTGACGGTACCCACCGGCAGGGAAGCCCGCAACGCGTCGAACGACGAGCACCCGGTCGCCAGACGCCCCTGCACCGTGCTGCTGATGTGCATCACGTGGCTGTACCGCTCGATCGTCATGAGTTTCTGCAAGTGAACGCTACCCAGCTCGGACACGCGGCCCACATCGTTCCGCCCCAGGTCCACGAGCATGATGTGCTCGGCCCGCTCCTTGGGGTCGGCCAGCAGATCGCGTTCATAGTCCTGATCTTCCTGTTCGGTCCGGCCGCGCGGACGCGTCCCGGCCAGGGGGCGATTCGTGATCACCCCATCCTCGACCCGGCACATGATTTCCGGCGAAGCGCCCACGAGAATGACGCGCGGGCTCTTCAGGTAGAACATGAACGGCGACGGGTTCACCACCCGCAATGCCCGATAAATGTTGAACGGATCCGCCGAGGTGCTGACCAGCAGCCGCTGCGAAAGCACCACCTGAAAAATGTCCCCCGCACGGATGTATTCCTTGCAGCGATCGACCGCGCGTTCGAAGTCGGCCCGCTCGAAATTGCTCGTGAACCCGAGCTTCGGGTCCCCTTTCCGCTCGATTCGGATCGGCGACGTATCCGGCTGGGTCGACAACCGCCCCACCATCGCCTCGACGCGCTCGCAGGCCCGTTCGTACCCACCTCGGACGCCATCCTGATCCACGTGGGCGTGGCTGATCACCAGGATCGTCTTATAGGCGTGGTCGAAGACGACCATCGTGTCATAGAGACTGAACAGCAGGTCGGGCAGGTTCCTGTCGTCCGGCGGTGCGTCGGGCAGCGGTTCGTAGTAGCGAACCACGTCATAGCCCGCATAACCCACGACGCCCCCGACAAAACGCGGCAGTTCGGGCAGATGAACCGCCCGGTAACCCGACAGAAATTGCGCCAGTCGCGCGAGCGGGTCGGCACATGTTTCCTCCTGTCGGCCCGCGGCGCCTTCGATGGTGACACGATCGCGTACCGCCTGGAAAGTCACCTTCGGGTCCACGGCCAGGAAAGAATAGCGCGCAGCGTCGACTCCCCCGACGACGCTCTCCAAGAGAAAGGCATGCGCGCTGTCCTTGGCGATGGCAGTAAATGCCGTCACGGGCGTGAGATAATCGCCCAGCAAATGGCAATAGACGGGGATCGTGTTGCCTTGTCGGGCAAGCTGTTCGAAGACTGGATACTCGGGAAAATAGCGTGCCATGGGCGGCATCCTAGCGGTTTTTTGCGGGCAGGGTCAATGGGTCCGCCCACGAGTGCCTTTCCAACGCAGCTGGGGCAGCCGAACGATGGATGCCCGCAGTCGGCCTTCTTGACGCATTATCGGGCGCGACCTAAGATAAAATGGATACAAAATATCTTCTGTACGAAGGGAAAGAGCCCCTGCGGCGATTGAATGATGCTTTGCCATAACTGCAAAAAAAACCCGGCTACGGTCCACCTGACCGACCTTCTGAAGGGCGAAAAAAGGGAAAAGCACCTGTGCGAAGAGTGCGCAGGCAAAGAAGGCGTTATCGTCAAATCGAACGTCTCGATCAATGAGGTGCTCAGCTCGTTTCTGATGTCCCAGCCGGCCATCCAGGAACTGGCCAAGCTCAAGTGCCCCCAATGCGGGATGACCTTCGTCGAATTTCGCAGCCAGGGACTGCTGGGATGCCCGAACGACTACGACGTTTTCGGGGAAGCCCTCGAAGCGATCGTCGAACGCGCCCAGAACGGGCACACGCGCCACGTCGGTAAAACTCCGGAAAGCCCCCTCAAGATCGACCCGGATTTGCAGGAACGCAGACGACTTCAGCGCGAACTCCGCGAGGCCATCGAATCGGAAGACTACGAACGCGCGGCCAGGCTGCGTGATCGGCTGACGGAGTTGGACGTGCCATGAGCATCGATAAACTGGCGAAAACCCGTGGCGAATGGCTGGCTACCGGCGGGCCGATGAACGACGTGGTCATCTCCTCGCGTATCCGGCTCGCCCGAAATCTGGCCGACCATCGCTTTCTGCCACGTGCTGAGGAGGCCGAACGCATCGAGATCGAACAGATCCTGGAAGACGCGATCTCCGCATCCGCGTTCGGGTCACAGACCTTTTACGTCGAGATCGACAAAGCGGACCCGCTCGATCGCCAGTTGCTCGTCGAGCGCCATCTCATCAGCCGTCAGCATGCAGACGGACAAGGCAGCCGGGGTGCCGCCATCGCCCACAGTGAAATGTTCGCGCTGATGCTCAACGAGGAGGACCATTTGCGGATCCAGGTGCTCCGGCGCGGCATGAACCTCGACGACGCCTGGGGTGAGGCTGCCCGCCTCGACAACGCATTGGAAACCTCGGTCGCCTACTCCTACCACCCG
>PWPN01000333.1 GCA_003557125.1 Phycisphaerae bacterium
GGAGAACGTCGTCGCGGCCGGCGGCGCGGATGTGCTTGCGGAATTCATTGAGGACGTCAGCGGCACCGGCAGCGTTCTCGCAGGTAGCCGAGCCGACCTGGATGCGGACATTTGCGTCGCGGACAGTCTCGCTGAGACGATTGCTCGCGGCGTCCACGAGTTGACGGTAGCGATCCAGAACAGTCGCGGCCATCGGCACCTCCGTCGCCCTCGCCCGGCGTGCGGTCGGGGCAGGTTCGCATCCTTTGGGCCTTTCACGAGCAATTTTGGACCATGCACGAGCAATATAATCGCTGAAGGCCTTCCTCGAAAGGAAGACGCTTCCTCCTGTTCACCCATACCTTAGCCGCTGCAGATTGCCATTGGCAACAAAATCTGCTCATCTTGGCACCGGTGCCAATTCCGGCATCGCCACCCGTGGCTTGCCGCGTTCGCGGCGAAGCCTTTGGCGGAGCCGGATGCTTCGCCTGACCAGCCTTGCGCCCGACACCGTCGAGGCCATCCTGCGTAGCGACGAGCCCGACGGCCTCAGCCTCGAAAAACTCCGCAAGGACCTGCCGGCGCGGTGGGAGGAGCAGAGAAAAACCTTGGGGCTGGTGCAGCCAGGCATGGCAACAGGGCGAGCGGATGCTACCTCCAGGTATGGCAATGCACTCTTCGAATCGTGTCCAGCAGCATATCGGAGCTGTCACTCTTGGTGAGATAGGCGGCCGCTTCGACGTCCATCGTGTCGATCGCCGACCTTCCTGCTTTTCGCCTTAGGAGGCCGTGGCAAGAATTTTGTCGGTGGCCTCGCCAATGCCGTCGACGACTATCGTCTCCATGGTGAGTTCGCCACGATGCTTCATCCCATGCCCGGAAAGGACATAGATGCCTGTGGCTCCGACCTGCATGGCCAGCTCGACATCGTGGGGGTGGTCCCCGATCACGAAGGAGCGCCGAAGGTCGATGTTGAAATTCCGTTCCGCCTCTTTGAGGAAGTGAGGCTTCGGTTTGATGCATTCGCAACCCGAGGAGCGAAGGTGAGGGCAGACGTAGATTGCGGCGATCGGAACGCCGCGCGCCGCGAGATACTCCTCGACGTAACCATTCACACGGTGAACGCCTTCGATGGTAATCGTGCCTTTGGCGACACCCGACTGATTCGTCACGATAAAGAGGGCGAAGCGATCCGCCAGGCGAAGCAGTGCCGTGACGGTATCTTCGTAGAATACCACTTGCGAGGGGTCGGAAAGGTCGCCGTGATCCTCAATAAGGGTCCCGTCACGGTCCAGAAACACAGCAGGACGAGGATGCTCGCATCGAATAGTGGAGTTTGTCGACTTCATTTCGCTGCCCGTGCAGTGTGGATGAACATCGGGAGACGGGGGCATGCGCCTTTCTCCCTCCCAAGAGACGATCCCGCAGCCGCTCGTTCAGCCGCTGTCATAGCTCAGCTGCGCGTGGTCTTCACAGATGGCTGAAGAGATCCGCCGATTAATCGAACCGTTGAACCGCGCGTTTGACGGATTCGCTGAACGCATTCCACGAGCGTTCGAATCCGGCTTTGACATCCTGCCATGCGTCTTCGCTCGCTGATTGCAGCTCATCGAGTTTACTCCGCGTGGCCTCGCGCTTCTCTCTGATCTGATCGAGTTCCTGTTCATACTTGATTCGCGCATCAGCGCCCGCTTCTTTTGCCTTGGCCTGCAACAAATCGACCTTCGCGTTCAACTGATCAAGCTGCGCCTTAAACTTTTCAACGTATGCATCGCGTTGCTTGGACATGAGTTACCTCCTTCATTTCCGAAGTATCTTTGCGGGACCGCCGCCATTATTACAACACTTCATGCATACATTCTAATACGTTTCATGCCGATTAACGTCAATGTCCTCGTTCTCATCGAGGACTGTGGCAACGCCCTCACGGACCACTTTGTGGTCATCCGCCACCTGGAGGCGCTTAGAATGTGTATGAAAACTCATTCCGAGTTGCGCCTCCCGTTCGGCATCTACCCTAACCGGTAGGCTGACACTGGACAACAAAAATCCGAGCTTTTTTGGCGCCGGTGCCATTTCCGGGATCGCCACCGGTGGTTTCCCGCGTTCGCGGACCCGCAGCGGTGCAAGGCGGTGCCATGGCGGTGCAAGTTGGAATCCGCATGGCGGTAAGGGGGCCCTCTGCGCAGAACGCGCGCCGTCCACCCAACTCGGCAACGCCCGACCACAAAACCTGCACAACCTTACCCCTCATGAAATATCCGGGCTAAAGATTCTTTTACCTGTCCTTTTTTGGGATTGCTGGATTGGAACTGCCCTCGTGCGCCTTGGTGTCACTCGATGTGGATCACCCGGTTGGCGATGAAGGTCTGCCCGTGGATGTCGGTGGTCCGGACCTGGATCACCTGTGCCCCCACGGGCGGGTCGGCCGGGAGCATGGCTCGCCAGAGAAAGATATGCGGCAATTCCCGGGGCTCCCGCATCGGTCTCCATGTTCGGGGTTGCAGGTTCGATTCGAACTCGTATTGCCGCACGTAATTCGGGTCCGGGGTGTGCGTGATCTCCATATCGATCCACGGGCCTTCCCGGCCCAGTCGCATCTGCGTCGTCGATTTCTCGGAGTCCGAAAAGACGTTGGCGAGCACCTCCGTCTCATGCGCTGCCGCGGCTTGGATCCGATCGGGTGCGTAGATATTCATCTGGTAATCGGCCGGCCGACGAGATGCTTTGAAGCGGGCCGAATACTCGTTTCCGTCGAACGTCATGATGTAATAGCCTTTGGGCACGCCGTCTTTCATGAGCCCATGCGGTATGCCCATCTCGTCGGGTATCCCGCGGTACCATGCTCCGCAGACGGTCCCGGCCACGATGTGATGGTGCGGCGTATCGCCTTTCCATCCGTCTTCGGCTGTGAGGAAATACTGTATCGCGAAATGCCGATGCGAGGACAAGGAAAGCGTGTGGGGGCGGTTTTCAAGGAGCCGATAGATCTCCTCGGCATCGGCCATGTTTGGCAACGGGATGTGCATCATGAGGACCACGAGCCGATCGTCGGGGACCCGTTCGAGATTGTTTCGCAGCCACTCCATCTGCCGTTCGTCCAGCTTGGCCCCGTAGCCCCTCTCCTGGCCGAAGTAGGGGTTGTTCAGGACGACGAAATGCACGGATCCGTAGTTGTAGGAATAGTAGGGCGGGCCGAAGATCCGCGTAAACGTCGCGCTGGACAGATGATGGTCGGGAGCAGCGTCGAAATTCGCGTCGTGGTTGCCCTTGACGTTGTACCAGGGGATGCCGATGACCCCTTTGGACTTCAGCAGGGGATCGAAGAGCGATAGATCGTCGCCTACGATGTCGCCCAGCGTCACACCGAAGGTGGCCTCGACGCCGACGAGCTCCGGGATGGTGTCATGGGTCACATGGAAGACTTCGCGCATGTTGTAGGGCTGCGTATCGCCGAAGACGACGACCTTGAACTTGTCGGGCTCTTCGTGACGGTAGAGTGGAAAATCGACGGATTCGGGAAGCGGGCCCGTCGGCTCGATCCCCGCGTAGCGCAGCGGCGGAGAGCCCTCCGGCTTGTGGATGTAGTAGAACCGGGGAAGGTTGTTTTCGCAGACGGGCGTCA
>PWPN01000061.1 GCA_003557125.1 Phycisphaerae bacterium
GGCATCTTGCCCGTCCATACCGCCCTTAAACTGCCCCGCTGTCTCCAAATCGCCTCACTGGCGATTACCGCGTCAACCCGCGTGCACCGATTTCCGCCCTGCGATGGCCTCGGCGTCGGCCACGGCCCCGCGAAGGTCGAAGGTCGGCTGCTTGCCGTTGGTATCCTTGCGGACAAGCGCTTCGTAGCGGTCCCGGAAATTGGCCAACGTCGTCAGAATCGGATTCGGCGAGGTCTGGCCCAGCCCGCACCGGCTCGTCGTCCGGATCGTCTCGCCGAGCTTCTGAAGATAGTCCAGGTCGGCCATCTCGCCGTGCCCCGTCCGGATCGCGTCCAGACGCTGCTTGAGAAGCACGTTGCCGACACGGCAAGGCGTGCAGTAGCCGCAGCTCTCCTCGATGAAGAAATCCATGTAGCGCGAGACGATCTGGAGAATATCGCGCCCCGGCCCGAACACCGTCACCGCACCGCCCGTGGCCAGGTCGTCGTAGCAGATCGTTCGCCCGTAATCGGCGGGACCCACCAGCGTGCCGCTCGGGCCGCCCATGAGCACAGCCGAGGCGTCTTCGGCATCGGCCATCTTCAACATCTCGCTCAGCGTGATGCCGAATGGAACCTCATAGACGCCCGGACGCTTGCAGTCGCCCGAGATGCTCAGCAGCTTGGTTCCCGTCGAGCCGCGCGAACCCTGCTGGGCGAACGCGCCGGGCCCCTGCTCGAGGATCCGGGCCGCACAGCAGAACGTCTCGACGTTGTTGACCGTCGTCGGCAGACCGAGATAGCCGCGCTGCGCCGGGAACGGCGGGCGGGTCTTCGGATCGCCTCGCAACCCTTCGCAGGAGCTGATCAGCGACGTCTCTTCGCCGCACACGTAGGCGCCCGCACCCATCTGGATGCGAATATCGAAGTTGAACCCTTCCTTACCGCAGACGTTGCGGCCCAGGAGCCCCTTGGCCCGGCGGGCCTCCAGCACGTCCTCCAGGAAGCGCTCGAGATAGGCGTACTCGCCGCGGAGATAAACGATGCCGGTGTCGCTGCCGACCGCATAGCCGGCGATCGTCATGCCTTCGAACAGCAGGTCGGGCTTTTCGGTCAGGATCACGCGATCCTTGAATGTGCCCGGCTCGCCTTCGTCGGCATTGCAGATGACATAGCGACGCTCGCCGGGGGAGTTGCGCGTGAACTCCCATTTCATTCCGGTCGGGAAGCCCGCGCCGCCCCGCCCTCGGAGCCGTGCCGTCTTAATGTCGCGGATGACCTCCTGGGGCGTCATGGCCAGGGCCTTGCGGATCGCCTCGCCGGCCGGCAGGTCCGCAAAGATGACCGGACCCGTCTTGCAGATGTTGTTGGCGACCATCGCATGGACGAGCCGGTGGGCATTGTTGCCGTCGCCCAGCTTGCGCACGAGCTTGGCCGGGGATGCCTCCCCGTTCAATTCCCGCGCCAACTTCCGTGCCGAGTCCGTCGAGAGCTCCGTGCAAACGACATCGTTGATCATCGCAGCCGGCGCCTGATCGCACATGCCGATGCACGGGGTATGCGTCAAGGTGACGCGACCGTCCTTCGTCGTCTCACCGAAGCCGATGCCCAGCTCTTGCGAAAGCACCTCGCCGACACGCTGGCTTCCCGCCATCTCATCGACGACGTCGTCGCACAGGCGGATCACGATTCGGCCCTGCGGTTCCTTCGACAGGAAGGAGTAGAACGTAACGACGCTTTCCACCGTGACGCGCGGGCAACCCACCTCGGCGGCGATAAGGTCGATCGCATCGTCGCACACGCACCCGTGTGCGGCCTGGACGGCTCGAACGATGTCCATCATCCGCGCGGGATCATTGCCGGACACCTGGCAAATTTCCTTGACGATCGCTTGGAGACTTTCACTCATGGACTCAACCTCGCAGGGTTAGCCAAGTTGCCGGCCCCCGAAAAACCGCAGGGCAAGCGAATTCACAACATTCCGATTCAACGATTTCCGATTCGCCGGGGAGACCATGCTTCGGTCGCTCCCGGCGTCATTTCTTCCGTGCTTCTCGACGCTTCGCCTGGAATTTACCCCGAATTTCAAGCCGAAAAGCGATCAAGATCGGCCGATAAAAATTCCTCGCGGGGAATCCGAATTTCGGCCCCCGGCGTTCGCATCGGCTCTTTGCCGCACTTTTCACGCACTTTCACGCACACGGATGATCGATCAAAACGCCCTGCCTTACAGGCTGCCGATGCGTTACTTTCCGATCCTACCCCGTCGCATCAGACGCGATACTGCCGAGTCAGGCAAAGCGTATGTGGGGTATCGTGAAAAAAGGCACGAACACATCATACCGCAATCATCCGGGAATGCAAGAACCGCAAGCTACGTCATACCATTCATACGACGGCGAGTATGAGCGTCTCACAACTTTATATTCAGTGGTATTGCCATAAGCGCAAACAGGCCGGTAGGATACCCGGGGCGGCGATCGAAGAGGGGACAGCCGGTGGCGTTTACGGATACAAATACATAACATCTTGCCCCTCTTTAGGTTACGATTTCCGAGCAGATAAACTCGGATGCGCGTATACCCGGCATGGAATCGCTCGCCCAAAACGCTGTTGAGAATGCTGCATCATGGGATAGACAAAATATAAGTGCGTGTTGCATGATTACGGTGGCAATGTATTGAGCAACCCGACCGACGAACAATTGCTGGCCGATTTTCTGGCGGGCCGCTCGGAGAGCTTTACCGAGCTTGTCCGGCGGCACACGGATGAGCTTTTTCGTTTTCTGACCCGTTTCACGGGCAGTGCGACAACGGCCGAGGACCTCGTCCAGGAGGCTTTTCTTCAGGTTTATCAGTCCGCCGAGAAATTCGACCCCTCCAAGCGTTTCAAGCCCTGGCTGTTCACGATCGCAGCCAATAAGGCGCGGGATCTCCACCGCAGCCGCAGCCGACGGCCCGAAGTCGAGCTGGACGCCCAGGTGACAGCCGGACAGGAGGGCGGGCAGCGTTTTCTCGATTTTCTGGCAGGGACAGCCGATTCGCCGCTGGCGGTCTTGACGGCCACGGAACAGGAGGAGGTCGTGCGGCGGGTCCTCGATGACATGCCAGAGCATCTTCGCGAGGTGCTCGTGCTGAGCTACTATCATCGTTTTCCGTACAAAGAGATCGCACTGATCCTGAATGTCCCGCTGGGGACGGTCAAGAGCCGACTCCATGCGGCTGTAGGATTTTTCGGGAAGCGCTACATGGAGGCGACAAAATCAGAACCCTAGCACGAGTCGAGTCGTAGGATAAATGAACCGGCGGCGGGTCACGATAAGAAGGCTCACTGAACCGGTATCCAGTGGACGAAGCGGAGAAGTTATTGGACCTGACGATTGCGGTCATACGCAAAAACGCAGGTAGGTGGCTTCTGGAATTATCCGGGCGAGGCGGGGGCGAGTTACCTTTTTTGAATGAAACATCGCTGGAAAGCCCCTGCCGCATTTAGGATCGATGTCCACGATCCTGCATCGTGAGGAATCCTGTCATGGCCGACGAACATGAACGATGGGATGCGATGCTTCTCGACCTGCACTTGGGTCAGCTGAGTGAATCACAGGCTGAAGCTTTACGACAA